>NZ_JBHLUU010000031.1:0-42713 GCF_042433785.1 Robertmurraya beringensis
TAGTGGATTTGGACGGGTTACCACCTGACTTATCCATTATAAAGGACTTTTTCTTTGCACAATATAATAAAGTTGAACATTTTGAGTATTTTTAATAGTGAAATTAAATTAATGCAACACTAGTGATAATTCATCGAAAAATATTAAACTACAAAAGGAGCAACCGTCGATGAAATGGATTAAGAATTTAAAAATAGTACAAAAAATGCTTTTATTATCTGCAATAACTTTTGTAAGCCTTTTAACAGTAGGAGGAATGGGGGTTTTCCAACTTGCTAGTATGGGGAATAAACTTACAGATTTATACGAGATGAAGCTTCAACCGATTCAAACTGTTAGCTTATTAAAAACCAATTCTCAGGACGTACAGACCAACCTAGTAGAACTTATGGCCTCCAGGGATACAAGCCATAAAAACGAACTAATAGACGATATGGAAGCAACACTCCAAATGAATCGTGAAATTAGAGAAACGTATCAAACAACGAATAAAGAAGAGAATGAACTTATTTCAAAGGTTAATGACTTAGCACAAAACCTTCAAGAATCTAAAGAGAAAATAGTGACACTAACTTTAAAGAACCAAAATTTTGATGCCTATGAAATATACGAAAAAGAAACTGGACCGATTTTAGATGAGATTAACCAGCATTATACAAAATTAATAGAAATTAACGGTACAGAAGCAAAGAACGTAAATGAGGAGAATAAAGATTTTATAGAAACCTCTTCGCTTACTATGATTCTATTTATAGCTGTTGCTTTAATTATCTTTGCTGCAATCAGTTGGATAATTTCAAAATTGATTTACGGACCTGTTCGTAAAATGGAATACTTAATGCAGAAAGCGAAAAATGGAGATTTAACCGTACAAAGCGACTATGATTCAAGAGATGAGATAGGGTCCCTTTCAAAATCATTTAATGAAATGATCACCCAAATTAAATCACTAATTATGATGGTTCGTGAATCGTCAGACCAAGTTGCCGCTTCTTCTGAGCAGCTAATGGCTAGTGCTGAACAAACCAATAAAGCCGCAGAACAAATTGCTGAAGCTAGTTCTATTATGGCAGCTAACGGTGAAGCATCTGTAAAGGGTACAGAAGTTGTATCTGTGTCAACACAGCAAATGGCAATTGGCATTACAAATATTGCGGATTCGATTACGCAAGTTTCTGATCATTCAAATGTAACAACCGAAGAATCAGAAAAAGGAAATATCGCACTTAAGAAAACCATAGATCAAATGGGATCTATCAACGAAACCGTACAAACGTCATCTGGTATTATTAAGGACTTAGGAGAACGTTCTTCTGAGATAGAGAAAATCTTAGCTGTTATCTCCGGAATATCAGACCAAACAAACTTACTTGCTTTAAATGCAGCTATTGAAGCTGCGAGAGCTGGGGAACATGGAAAAGGCTTCGCTGTGGTGGCTGATGAAGTAAGAAAATTAGCTGAGGAATCTCGACGTTCTGCTGAACAAATTACACATTTAATACATGATATCCAAAGCAGTACCTCCAATGCAGTTGTATCAATGGATAAATGTACAACGGAAGTACAAACTGGTCTTGTACTAATTAATGATACTGGTAAATCTTTTGAGAAAATTCTTCATTCTGCAGCGGACGTATCAAGACAATCGGTTGAAGTTTCTGCCGCTGTTAAGCAGTTATCTTCAAGCGTGGAGCAGGTTGCCATGGGTATATTTGATATCTCTATGAAAACCGAAGAATCTTCATCAGGTTCCCAAACGGTGGCTGCTGGAGCTGAGGAACAACTTGCTTCGATGGAAGAAATCACAGCTTCCGCACACTCGTTAGCAAAAATGGCTGAAGACCTTCAAGCAATGGTTAATACATTTAAAGTGTATGAATAATAAAAGTGGTGCTGAAACCATAAAGGTTTTAGCACTACTTATTTATATTAAAGATATAAAAAAACAGATGGTTAGTTTACCATCTGTTTCTTCTTATATGATATTTATGCTTTTTTTACGTTAGTAGCTTGAAGTCCACGTTGACCTTGCTCAGTATCAAAAGTAACCTTTTGACCTTCGTCTAAAGATTTAAATCCTTCACCTTGAATCGCTGAGAAGTGAACAAATACATCTTCTCCACCTTGAATCTCGATAAAACCGAAGCCTTTTTCTGCATTAAACCATTTTACTGTACCTTGTTGCATGTTGTTTCCTCCTGCGTGGAATACTCCACAATATAATACTATCATTGCTCAATGAGAAATCAAAGGCGAAAAAGCTTTCACTATTTTTTCCTTACAGACCGAACAAAAATAATTCTTTCTAAGAATAACAGGTTATGAGCAATAAAACAATGATAAGTATTAATTACATATATTCTCCAACCACATAGGAAAAAAATTATACAAATATTTTAGCTACTTTAGTCATCACTTTTTTGTCATTCGCAGTAAACTTTTTGGGCTTACTAGGAGAAGCTAATATTAAATTTCTCTGAATCTCTGAGGTAGTGATCTGAAGATAAAAAGCACTAGAATCTTCATCTCCATCTAAATACCCCTTAAGTATCTTCATTTTTTCAAGTGTACCTGTAATTTTCTTATTATAATCCCACTTGATTTTATTTTTGTATCTTGTATCCAACTTTTCCTTTAAAGAAAAAGCCTCTTCTACTGCTTCTTCAGGTGTTTTAAAAAAGGAGTTCATTCTTTTGATTCCTTTTTTTCTAATTCCATCTGCTACTTGAGCTTGGTAACCGATTACTGTCATTTTTGGCCATCCTTCCTAAGGGTCTCTTGCCTTCTACAAATGAGAACTAGAAGACCATATGGATGTTCCCTTACTACTAGTATATCCTTATATATCCAGTAAATACCACAAATATGTATTATACGGCTTTAATCAATCCATTCTTATGCTATACTTTCTTTACAAATTCTGATTTTAACTGCATGGCACCAAATCCATCAATTTTACAATCAATATCATGATCGCCTTCGACAAGACGAATATTTTTCACCTTCGTACCGATCTTAATCACTGATGACGAGCCCTTTACTTTTAAATCCTTAATAACGGAAACAGTGTCACCGTCGTTTAGTACATTCCCATTTGCATCCTTCACTACCTTTTGCTCTTCACTTATTTCACTTTCTGCAGTCCATTCATGTCCACACTCTGGGCATATATATAATGGACCATCTTCGTATGTGTATTCCGATTGGCACTTTGGACAATTTGGCAAATTAGCCATTTCATTTCCTCCGATCAAACTAGTTATAATCCTCTCTTATACTGCCAAAATGTCTCCGTAAAAACAAGAATCTATACATGTAAATATAACCTAAAAACAGCAAGGTTTTTTTCCATATTGACAAATAATAACCAATTACTTACAATAAAAATAACTACCATGTATAACAAAGTAGTTATTTTTTCATTAGCTACCTTGTTATGCAAAGTACCAGGAAGTGGGTATGCTTTATGTCTTTTCGAAGTCAGTTATTAAAAGGGATTATGGATGGCTGCGTTTTAGCGGTAATCGAGAAGGAAGCTGTTTATGGTTATGAACTTTCCAAAAAGCTCCAAGACATTGGTTTAAGTGATGTGAGTGAAGGAACCATCTATCCTGTTCTTCTTCGACTTCAAAAAAACAGTCTCATTCGGGGAGAAATGAAGCCGTCTGAATCCGGACCAAATCGAAAGTATTATTATCTAACAGATGCTGGAAAAGAGACGCTAGAAACTATCGCATTAGAGTGGGAGCAGGTTTTTCTTCCCGTTCATTCTTTATTTCAAAGGAGGAATAATCATGAAAGCAAAGCAACTGATTGAAGAAAATAATCGAAAGCGCGACAGATTAACCAAAGAGAACGAAAAATATTATAGTGACATGCTGGTATACATTCGACTGCAGTTAACCCTTTCGGAGCAACAGTCGGAGGAAGTGTTAATGGAAATGCTCGATCATTTATTAGAGGCTCAAAACGAAGGTAAAACAGCCAAAGATATCTTTGGTCTAAATCCTAAGCAGTACGCTGATGAGATCATCGAGAACCTTCCTAAGGAAAAAAAGCGTCAAGCACTTCCATTCATAAGTGGTCTTGCATTAAATATCATAAGTTATATGTTAATCATACGTTCTATCGTTATTCTTATAGGGTCCCAATTCAAAGAAATAACCACAACGGTATATCCGCTTACCTCTATCATTGTTATTTGCGTAATTTTAGCTAGTATTTCCTTTGGAGTTTGGTATATTTTTAAAATTATTAAGGACTCACTCTTCCTTGAAAAGCAGAATAATAAAAAGGATATGATAAAAGCAGGAATTTATGGGAGTGTATCAATGGGTATAATCATTGCTGTTAGTAAACTTATGCCAGAGGTTGGACCTTCCTTTTCCCTTTCTTGGTGGGCCTCCCTTTTATGCGGTTGCATCATTTGGATCGTCGGGTATGGAGTGAAAAAAATTGAGTCTTAACTACCAGGAGGATAGAACCCTTTTTTATAAAGGAGCTGCATGAAAATGTAGCTCTTTCCTGTTTTAATAGGATTCGCAAACTTTTTCCTAAGAAAAAAGGAAAAAGGCTATCTTTTTATGAAAGCGCTTATATTCTATGATTAGCCTTGTATTTTACTATGTTAATAGAAGTTAAGAACAATAGTATTGCAAACGAAGTTAGTAATGGTGCAAAAAGTAAGGTATCCACGTTCACTTATACATTCACAACCAAAGAAGATATCGCTTCAAAGTTCCTAAGTTTCACCTACAATAACATGCCTTATCGCCTTTATGTACCTGAAAATTACGATCCATCAAATTCGTACCCGCTAGTCCTGTTCCTGCATGGAGGAGGAGAGCGAGGCAATGATAACGAAAAACAAATTTTAGCCAATGATGGTGCGGTAATTTGGGCAGCTCCTGAAAATCAAGCAAAGCATCAAGCTTTTGTCCTTGCCCCTCAAGCCCGTAATGTACACGATGGTGGGTTTGGAATCACTAGAGACACAAATAATAATATTAATCTAAGCAGAGTGTTCGAGTTCTCTCAAGACTTAGGTACTGCCTACGACATTCTTCAAAAGGTTAGAAGTGAATATAATATTGATAGCAAACGACTATACTCTACTGGATTGTCTCAAGGTGGATTTGGTACTTTCAATCTAAATATAAGATATCCTGACCTATTTGCTGCCATGGTACCAATTGCTGGTGGTGGAGATCCGACTCAAGCCTCACAGCTTGTAAATAAACCTATTTGGGCATTTCATGCCGTAGATGATGTTGTCATTCCAGTATCTTATTCACAAAACATTATCGCAGCGATTAAAAATGCTGGTGGGAATCCAATTTATACAGAATATCCAACAGAGAAGGGATATAACCATGCTTCATGGGTACCTGCGTATGAAAAGAAAGAAATGATTGAATGGGTATTTAGACAAGTGAAAAAATAGAGAATCAAAAAGGTGTCAGAATCTATGTCTGACACCTTTTCATATGCTAGTTGGTAACAGTAAAAAATTCTCATGTAGTTTGGAATATTTCTAACATTACTTTCCAAACTAATATTATGAAGAAACTATTAAAACACTCACTTCTCATATTAGCGATTATACTTTGGTGCTTGTTATTTCTTTATTATCTTCATATAGAAGGAATTTTCAACTTACTTAACTATTAACGATTTCCTTCCTATTTGCCAGCCCTTTTCTAATAAGGCTTCTCGAACCGATCTCATAATTGCTGGTGCATTAGGCGTATCACTATGCACACAAATCGTTTCAACAGGGCTTTCCTCCAACAACTGCAAAGCTCTTTTGGCCATTGTGTTTGGCTGTCCAATTTCCTCTAATGTCCAGCCGAACATTTTCACATAATTATTCACATACGGTCGATCAGCAAAATATTCGCTCACTACCTTTAATTTTGCTTCCTTTGCCGCATGATAAAGCTCTGAATTTGGTAATGTATAGATCTCAATTTCACGATTGAAGTCCAAAACGGCTTCCACCGTTACTTCCGCTAGCTCTCTTTTTTCAGCTGTCATCATATAAAGAGCACCATGCGGTTTAATATGAGACAATGATGTATGACTCTTTTGCAAGAAACTAGTAAGAGCTCCGAGCTGATAAAGAGTATAATCGTAGATCTCTTGTGGCTTAACTTTCATTTCACGACGACCAAAGCCTAATCTATCGGGTAATCCTACATGCGCTCCCACCCTTACACCATATTGAACGGCCAACTCGACAGACTCGCGCATGACATGTGGGTCCCCCGCATGAAAACCACACGCAATATTAGCCGAGCTTATTAATGGCATGAGCTCCTCATCAGCACCATACTTATACAGGCCAAAGCTTTCTCCCATATCGCAGTTTAGATCAATATATTTCTCCAGAATAATTCCTCCCTTTAATGAATTACATTTCCGTTAAAAAGGCCATTTAAGTAAACTCACATTCTACGATTCCCAGATATAGACTTTAATAGGTGTAGGATTGTAGTCATTGCATGGGTTGTTCAGCTGGGAGCAGTTGCTAAGAAGGACCATTGTGTTACATTTCGCTTTTAGCTCAACATAGCTTCCAGGTGCAGAAATACCATCAACGAATTCAATGGCACCATCCTGAGTAAAAGGTACAATACAAAAGAAGTTAACGCTTGGCGGTAGATCTCTTTTTGTATATCCCGCTTGATTTTCTTCCATCAAAAGCAAAAAGGTATCACGACAGTTATGCATATCAATCTTGTCATGTCCATAGCGGACCGTATTGCTTTGGGCAGAACAAAAACTAAACCAAGCATCATGGCAACCAACCGTATCTGCAACAATAGTGACGAGTTCTTTACCTGATTCCGCAAGTAAGGTCGAACCGGTCTTAAGGTACATATTCTCCTGCTCAGCAATGGTTAAAACGGTGCTATAGTGATCGTCTGGATTGTCCGCATCATAAAACAAAGCATCCACTGATTGGTTTCCTTCTATGTCTTCAATTCTTATTACTTGTCCGGGTAGAAGCTTTTGCATAAATCCTTTCCCAGCCAAAATGGTTTCACTATATATCGCATCCTTCGTGTCTCGGGGACTTTCCACTTTCGTTAGAACAGGCATTGTTTGACCCTCCTTCTTCGAAAAAAGTATTCAGTATAAATCGTAATAAGCCCAAGTATTTTCAAATGCACGTCGATTTTCGGGACGATTGTTCACACATATGTCATCCTCTTCTACTTGGGGAGAAGAGGAAACCTCCATTTGGACAGGTACAGCCGGAAACTCTGTCTTTGGATCTAGAGGATTAGGTGTATTGGAGAGGACAACTAAAAGATCCATCTCCGTTCTTAAGGTCACTGTAGCACCTTTAGGACAATGATTTTTTTGAAAGGTTAATTGACCATTTTCATCTGTAGTGATTTTAGAAAATAAATTGACTACTGGTACTAAATCACGTGCCCCTAAGCCATTTCGAGCAAGCTCGGTAATCAAGTTTTCTCGCCCACTTCGAAAATACTCGTTTCGCTGAATTTGATAGGTGGTTACTCCATATTTAGCATCCGTTTTCTCACGAGTCGTACATCCAGCGATCGGATCATGCCAGCCAACACTATCTTCTAAAAAACTTGCCAACACTCGGCCATTATCACTTAAAAGAACATGACCTTTTGTTAAATGGCTTGTAAACTGAGACTTTAGTGTGTCGGACATGACATAGCGCTCGGTTAAATCCCTTGCGTTATAAAAAAGAACGGATACATTCGCACCTTCCTCCAGTGCAGTAAAACGAATACATTTCCCTCGTTTTATAAACCCTGACCATTTTCCACCAGGAGAAAGAATGGTCGACCAAACATGTGTCATCCTAATTTCCTCCTTTTAATCCATCATCAATGCTTGAGTAGCGTAATGATATGTTTCTTAAGTTTCATAAATCGGTCCACTTCGACTAGTTCGCCATTCTTAAATAGTTGAAGATCTGCATTAATTTCTTCTTTAATTTTCCCAGGACGAGCATCCATTACATAAATTCGTTGGGATAGAAAGATCGATTCATCAATGTCGTGGGTAATAAAGACAATGGTTGTTTTTTCTTTTTTCCAAATATCTAATAGCAATTGCTGCATGGACTGCTTCGTTTGCGCGTCAAGTGCCCCAAACGGTTCATCCATCAACAAAACCTCTGGATTATTTGCTAATGAACGGGCAATGGCCACACGCTGCTTCATGCCACCTGATAATTCTTTTCCATAAGAATTGGCAAACCGCTCAAGACCAACAACCGCTAAGTATTTATCGGAAATGTCTTTCCGTTCCTTCGGGCTAACACCTTTTAACTTCAAACCAAATTCAATATTCTCCCGAACGGTCAACCATGGAAAAAGGGTATAAGATTGGAAGACCATCCCCCGCTTGACGCTTGGACCTTGTACTTCCTCACCAGCTACTTTAACTGACCCAGACGTTGCTTCTTCTAGGCCGGCTAATATTCGAAGAATGGTTGATTTCCCACAGCCAGATGGCCCCAAAATGGAAACAAACTCCTCATTTTTCACATATAAAGAAACATCCTCCAAAGCCTGGAACGTGCTGTTTTTCGTTTCGTAGATTTTTGATAATCCATTGATTTCAATTTCGATATCAACCGGATCGACTACCACTTTTGGCTGTACAATAGTCACCATTTAATTCCCACCTTCCACCCAAGGAAATAACTTTTTATTCGCGATCGCAAATGCTCTATCAATAATCAGCCCTAATAGTCCAATGACAATAATCCCTACAAAGATAGACTCTGTATCTAAGAATCTCTGTGCCTTCATGATGAAATAGCCAAGTCCATTATTCGCTGCCACCAGCTCAGCAACGACTAAATATGTCCAAGCCCAGCCCATAATCAAACGTAGAGTTGTCATGAGTTTTGGCAGCAACGCAGGGATAATGACTTTGAAAATCACTTGCTTTCGATTCGCACCAAGAGTATAAGATGCGTAAAGCAAATCTTTGCTAATACGATTGGTATCATCGGCCACCATCAAGATGAGCTGAAAGAAACAACCGATGAAGATCACCAATATCTTGGCTGTTTCTCCAATTCCTGCCCATACCATAATTAGAGGAATAAAGGCTGCTGCAGGCATATAACGAATAAACTCTGACATTGGTAAAATAAAGGATTCTGCGAATTTAAAGGTTCCTGCTAATATTCCAAGTGGAATACCAATCACACAAGCCAGTAAAAATCCCATAAATACGCGATACACACTTATGCCAATATGCTCCCAAAACTCTGGGTTTCCAAAAGATTGAGCTAACGAAAGTACCACTCCGTTTGGGGTTGGCAGGAAAACTTCGTCAACGATGTTAATAAACCTAATACCACCCCAGAAAAGGAAGAGTAATAGAAAGGTGATACATACACCAAACAAATACCATTTTTTTGGAACCTCTTCACGTATAGAAGTTAAGCTTCTTATTGTTCTATTTTTTGGTAGCTTCATTCCACTCACCCCTTCTATTCTTATTATTTTGAAACATTTTCTACAAAGGACGAATCAACAAAATTGGAGAAGTCAGGTATTTCATCCACATAGTCCTGTCTCTTTAAGAACTCTGCATTTTTCTCTGCCGTATAGTAGAAGGAATCGTAACTATTTCCTTCTTTGAAGGAATCAAGATTATCTTCAGGGGTAAACATTTTGAACCCTTTAAATCCTTCTGTTAGCTCTTCACTAGTAATTCCAGCCTCTTTGGCAATAATATCAATGGATTCTTCCGGATTCTTTTCCAAGTAGTCAACGGCATCAAACCAAGCATTTACTATTCTTTGTAACTCTTCTTTCTTCTCTTTCGTAACCTCTTCTCGAACAACAAAGACGTCAGATACTAACCCAGGATAATCTGCAGAAGTAACCAGTTTATGTGTGCCTTCCTTGCCAACTGCTTTGCTTAAGAATGGCTCCCAAAGTCCAGCTGCATCAATATTTCCGGATAGGAAAGCATTCCCTGCATCAGGGACAGTCAGGTTTGTGAATTTCACATCAGACTCCGTCATACCTGCATCTTCAAGAGCAGTCAGTAGGAAAAAGTGTTCAATCGTTCCTAGTTCCGTACCCACAGATCTTCCTTTTAAATCTTCAACAGATTGAATATCACTTGTGGCAACAATTCCATCACCACCTATAGAATTATCCGTAATAAAAATGGTTTTTAAATCAATTCCTTTATCTAAAGGGGGAATCGCATCTAACAATGCTTGAGTATTTCCATCGATTTTCCCTGTATTTAAGGCCGATAAGGAGTCAGCATAGACTGGAAAATAGACCAATTCAACATCAACATCATATTTCTCAAAGAAACCCTTTTGATCCACAAGATGCCATAAGTACCAGCTAGGTAGAGCACTAAAACCAATTTTAACGGTATTGCCACTGGATTCACTTCCAGAGGTTTCTTTTGTTGAACTTCCACAAGCACTTAAGAACATTGTTCCAACCAATACGACTGCTAAAAATACATGTTTCATTTTTCTCATTCTCTTCACCTCATAGTTAAATTTTGTTTTTGAAAAAATAAAAGAAGGATAAAAGAATGAGAGAATGAATCTCCCAGGCTTTTATCCTTCCGTGTATATAGAAAAAAATTCTATACGCTCTCTCTTGGACCAGACTTGATAGGACACCATATCAACGGAACCCTAGACAGCTTTTTGCTCTCACTGATACTTTTTTTGGAGAGCCTATATTTACTTGCAAAGATTTAAGTTGGTTTCAGTATATATCGATTACAAAACTCCCCCAACACTCGTGTTACATTTTCTAACAGGGTTTTTATTATTAACTATCCTTTCACCAGAAAAAAATAACCGTACTCCAGGCTCGAAGTAGGTTATTTTTAGATAATTGTTTTTACTAAGCAGTTATTCGGGAATACCAATTTTCCTTATTGGATAAATCTGTAACTTCACTTCTCCTATTAAAGAAGAAATAGGAATTGGGCCAAAAAATCGACTATCCTTACTATGTAGCCGGTTATCTCCCATAACAAATAACGTTCCATCAGGCACGACTGATTCCCCTGTTAACTCCTCAAGTGTAAAGTCTCCAGTTAATTTATCTAATAATAGATCTTTCTTTATATCTTCTAAGTACGGTTCTTCCATTGGGTTCCCATTGATATAAAGGGTATCATCTTTCACTTCTACCTGATCTCCAGGCAAGCCAATTACCCTTTTAATATACCGTTCATCTGAATCTGGTGCGTTAAATACGATTAGGTCAAATCGTTGAACATCTGATACTTTACTAACCAATAGCCGGTCATGCTCTTGAAAGGTTGGTAACATCGATTCCCCATAAACGATGGCAGGTGAGAATAGGAAGTGACGACAAATAAAAGCAACAATAAATGCAAACACAATCGATTTAAACCAAGAATAAACTTCCTTTTTTGTAGTTTCACTCAAACCGTTTTCCTCCTTTATTTTTATTTATCAGATCACTGCTTGCTAGATTATTTTAATTTCCCCTTTTTTCGACTGCTTATCTTATAACATACCACATTCCAGATGGAAACTTTTTCTTGTATGCTAAAATATGTTAAAATTTCGATAATTCAAGCAAGGGAGAGTTGAGGATGGAGAACACTGCACATCAACAGGATCCATGGAATGCAAACTTATACGATAATCATCACTCATTTGTCTCGAAATATGGGAATAGTCTTATTGAATGGTTGGCACCCCGTAAAGGAGAGCGAATTCTTGATTTAGGATGCGGAACAGGTGATTTGGCGAAAAGGTTATTTGATCAGGGGGCCCAAGTGATAGGGGTAGATAAATCAAATAATATGATTGCACAAGCATTAGAAAAATATCCTGAAATACCATTTTTCGTCCAAGATGCAACACAACTACCTTATACAAATGAATTTGATGCTGTTTTTTCTAACGCAACTCTTCATTGGGTAAAAAAACCTAAGATAGCTTTAGAATGTATCTACAAAAGCTTAAAACAAGACGGAAGATTCTTAGCAGAATTTGGTGGAAAAGGGAATGTACAAACCATCATAGATGAAATTCGGCATCAATTAGGGAGTGATCTAAATGATTCCCCTTGGTATTATCCAAGTATTGGTGAATATTCTTCATTAATGGAAGCAGTTGGTTTCAGAGTTACTCTTGCCCAACATTATGATAGACCAACTCCTCTAGAAGGTCCCAACGGATTAAAGAACTGGATAAAGATGTTCGCAATGAGCTTTTTTCGTGGAATAGATGAAACAGAGCGAGAGGAAATCATAAATAAGGTTGAACAACAACTAAAATCAAAATTATTTCAAGATAACCAATGGATTGCGGATTATAATAGAATTCGTGTCATCGCAATCAAGGAATAATAAAAGGCATCAAGATGTCATTTAGCCCATCTTGATGCCTTGTTACTTTTTTATTGTTTAACTTCTTCCCAATAATATTGTATGGCTTCCTTCCGAACGACTTCCGGGCATTCCACCTCATTGTCCCAATGATCGTAGTTATTCTCACCATTCACATGATGAATATCTACACTGTAGTATTTATCTTTATATTTAAAAATAATAACCACCATTTCTGAGTAACCAGCATCATCATTTCCAAGTTCTTGGACAAATTCTAATCCATAAGCATCGTGGTTTTTTCTTTCAGCAACTGAATCAAGTATTACATCTTTAGGAAACTTCATCTTTCTCGTCTCTTCCCTTCCATTTTATAAGCGTATTTTACTACGGTTATGAGGAAAAAGAAACATGATTTATCGAAAGGAATATGACAAATTTTTGAGCTTTTTTTAAATCCCTTTTTTTCTAGAGGTACGATTATTTTTTGTTAACCTAAAAAATATTTAGTTGACAAAAAATACTTTGAAAATTTATGCTTTACTTATACAAAAAGAAAAGGGGCTATTTTTATGAAATTAAAAACAATTGATCTTACATTAGCAGCCATGTTCGTTACATTAATGGCTGTAGGTGCAAACATTACCTCATTTGTGCCATTTTTGGTGGTCGGAGGAGTTCCAATTACGCTACAAACTTTTTTTGCTATTTTAGCAGGTTTGATTCTTGGTAGTCGTTTGGGAACGATCTCCTTGACTGTATATGCGCTTGTCGGATTGGTGGGCGTTCCGGTTTTCGCTAGATTTGGAGCTGGTTTTTCCAGTCTCTTGAGTCCAACCTTTGGATTTATTGTTTCATATGTTATTGCTGTTTTTGTAGTAGGAAAAATCGTAGAAAAGAACCGATCCCTTTCTGGCTTCATCACAGCTGCTATGGTCGGACTTGTTATTAATTATGTATTTGGAACAAATTGGATGTACGCGGCATACAAACTTTGGGCGGCGGCCCCTGAAGGTTTCACTTACCAAATGGCATGGTCTTGGATGGTCGTTCCAATGCCAAAAGATATTATTCTTACAGCACTAGCTGCCATTCTTGCTTTTAGACTAGAAAAAACAGTTTTATCAAAGGGTAGCTTCAAACATTTAAAAAGAACGGCTTAATAGCGGAAAGAGAGGATACATGGTGAATAATTGGAAAAGACTTGCTCTTGATGTATTAAATAATGGCTACGAGCTCACGAATGATGAGGCGTTAAATATCCTTACTTGTCCTGACAATGAGCTGCTTGAAATCCTTCAGGCAGCTTATGTAATACGAAGTCATTATTACGGCAACAAAGTAAAACTTAACATGATCATCAACACCAAATCAGGATTATGTCCAGAAAATTGTGGTTACTGTGCACAATCAAGTATCTCAAGCGCACCTATCCAAAAATACAGAATGGTTGACAAGGAAACGATTCTACAAGGTGCCGAACGAGCCTATCAGCTAAACGCCGGCACGTATTGTATTGTTGCAAGTGGCAGAGGCCCAAGCGAAAAAGAAGTGGATATTGTCACTTCTGCCGTCGAGGAGATAAAAGACAAATACGGTCTGAAGGTTTGTGCTTGCCTGGGTCTACTCAACTCGCAACAGGCAAAACGATTAAAGGAGTCAGGAGTCGACAGATACAATCATAATATTAACACGTCAGAGAGTCACCATGAATCCATTACTACCTCCCATACATACGAAGACCGAGTGAACACAGTCGAGCTAGTGAAGAATGCAGGTATCTCACCTTGCTCAGGAGTTATTATAGGAATGAAAGAAACACAGCAAGATGTGATTGACATGGCGAGAAGCTTAAAAGTATTGGATGCTGATTCTATCCCTGTTAATTTCCTACATGCAATTGATGGTACACCTCTTCAAGGTGTAAGTGAGTTAAATCCGCGTTATTGCTTAAAAGTGCTATGCTTAATGCGCTTTATAAATCCAGCAAAGGAAATTCGGATTTCGGGCGGACGAGAAGTTAATCTTCGAAGTCTCCAACCTCTCGGCTTGTACCCTGCTAATTCTATTTTTGTGGGTGATTATTTAACAACAGCTGGACAAGAAACAACGGCAGATCACAAAATGCTACAAGACCTCGGATTTGAAATAGAATTTGCTAAGGAAGAAACGACAGCATAAAAAGGCATAACAAAGTAGAGCAAGGGCTTATACCCTTGCTCTTTTTGCCTTAATTACTAATTCTTCGGATTGAGAANATATCGGGTTGTCATGAGAGGTCATAGGCGGAGAATTTCCTGTTAATGTATATAAGGGAAGCCTAAATAGCGGAAATAGGCGGAGATATTCCGATTAAATGCTCAGAATATGACCAAATTAAACGATTTGGATAATATAAACGGAAAAAGGCACCTTATTTTTAAGGAAATTTGAGTATTTCCTAATTTAACCGGAATTTCCCCGCTTATTCTCCTACACAGTGAAATTAGATTTCAGTTATAACAATTTTATAGAATTCAATAAAACGAACAATCTTAACCAAAAATTTTCATCAAATTTAATGATAACCCTTTTATTAAGTCTTTGTAAGTATTGTCGTATCGGTCTAGAGACTGTTCTTATTCATGAACAAATTATGTTATGATTCATCTTGTGATTATTAATAGTTTTTACCATGAAAGGGGAAATTTTACAATGTCTATTTTTACAAGGTGGGCCTTTCGTAACAAAGCTGCAGTATCCATTCTTACGATCTTGATCCTCGGCTTAGGGATCCTAAGCTACACCACATTACCTATGGAGTTCTTTCCAGCAGCAGACCAGCCACAGGTTTCAGTCGTTGTGCTCGGTCAAGGAACCGACTCTGATACGATGGAAAAGCAAGTGACGAATCCAATGGAAACGGTACTTGAAGGAGTAAAGGGAAAAACGAATATCTTTTCGACTACAGGAGACGGATATTCAAAGCTTGATATCCTTTACGACTCCAAAACGAATATGAAGGATGCGAAGCTAGAGGTACAAGAGGCACTGAGCATGCTTTCCCTTCCACCAAACGTGTCAAAACCAAATATCATTCAACTAAATACGAATATGATTCCGATCTCCCAAATTTCAATTACGTTTGAAGACGGATTAACGGCTGAAAACGTGGAATTTGCTAAAAAAGAAATTGTTCCCGTTTTAAAAGATATAGACGGTATTGCTAATATTCAAACCATGGGCGAAGCGAATTCCTATGTATCTGTGAAAATAGATAACGCAAAACTTGCACAAACACAGATTCCATTTCAAACCATCATGACCATCTTACAAGGACAGAATTCATCGATGGCTGTAGGTGAACAAATTATAGATGGTAAATCCAGTAACATTAAGGTTATTGGTAGTATCGATAGCCTAGATGAGCTAAGAAATTTACAAGTATCTCCAGAGGTTAGTTTAAAGGATATCGCAACAGTTGATAAACAAGAACCCTCTGATACGTTGAATCACATTAATGGTGAAGATGGTCTTTTCCTAATAGTAACAAAGGATAGTGCATCTAATGCCGTATCTATCAGTAAAGAGCTCGATCAAGCAATTAAGGAACTGAACGAAAGGTATAGTCAATCGGAGACGACTGTGGTTTTAGACTTAACGGATATGGTTGAAAACTCTGTTCACACCATGATGAAGGAAGTGTTACTTGGAGCATTGTTTGCAACGATTGTTATTATGCTTTTCCTAAGAAACATTCGCTCGACTTTTATTACAATTGTGTCTATTCCATTGTCCCTAGCCTTTACCTTATTCCTCCTTTCACGCTCAGGAATTACACTTAATGTTCTAACTTTAGGAGGGGTGGCAGTTGCAGTTGGTCGTTTAGTAGACGATAGTATCGTAGTGATCGAGAATATTTTCCGCAAAATGCAAAAGGAAAAATTCTCCGTACCTTTAGTAATAGAAGCAACAAAAGAAGTAGGAACAGCCATCACATCATCAACCTTAACAACCGTGGCAGTATTCCTACCAATCGGTCTTGTAAGTGGGTCCCTTCAGGATATTATGCTTCCATTTGCATTAACGATTACCTATTCCCTGCTCGCTTCATTAGTCGTAGCTTTAACGGTTGTCCCACTCATGAGTGCAGGTCTTTTGAAAAATACAAAGCTACCTGAACATAAGCCAGCGGTAAAGTTCATTAAGTTTGTCACTTGGTCACTTAATCATAAATGGGCAGTCCTTCTCCTAGCATTATTTGTTTTTGCAGGCTCGATTGTGACCTACGTAACGTTGCCGAAAGGGGCCATTGATAACTCTAGCTCCGATTTCATTGTGGCCAATTTAACGTACCCGAATAATACCCCTATTGACGAGGTAAAGGAAGGATCCCTTAAACTGGAGGAATTCATTCTTAAGCAAGAAGAAGTTGAACATAACTTTACTCAAATGGGGAATTCTGCAGAAGCTGCTCAGTACGGGGATGTAAAATCACCAACAGCAACAAGCTTTTCTATTATTCTTAAAGATAAAAAAGATACGGATCACTTGATCAAACTGATTGAAGGTGAAAAAGAGAATTATAGCGATGCCGAGCTTACGGTTTCAGCTAGTTCGATGATGTCTGGCTCATCTTCCCAAATCACCATCGATGTAATGGGTGATTCCTTAGCTAATCTAGAAGAAACGGCATTAAAAGTGAAGGATGAGATTTCTGGAATTGATGGTGTTGAAAAAGTTTCTACCAATTTTGAAGAAAAGAAAACGGTCTTTTCACTTGAAGTGGACTCCAGTAAAGTAAACTCGGAACAAACCGCTCAAAGCTTGGCAGCCATGCTGAATGCTATGCCAATTGGTATGATCCAACTAGAAGAACAAGACACACCTGTTTTATTGGAACCCATGCTTTCCCCATCTACAGCTGATGAGATTAACAATATCCCTGTTATGACTCAAACGGGTTTAGTCCCTGTTTCTGAGGTTGCTACTATTACGAAAAATGAAGAATCAACGAGTGTCTTCCATAAAGATGGAGACCAATATGTTCGAGTAACAGCAAATATTGATTCTGCACGTGTTTCAGACATCTCAAAAGAAATGAATGAGGTTATATTTGGTGCTCAAGGAAATGGTGGAATCAACCTACCTGATGATGTAGACATTTTTGTTGGAGGAGCTAGCGTCCAACAAGCGAATGACTTCTCTGATTTATTTATGACCATGATTGTTTCCATCGGAGCAGTTTTCTTGATCATGGTGATTACTTTTAAAACAGTAAGAGCTCCTATCGCTATTCTATTCTCCCTTCCACTTGCAGCGATTGGTGCTGTGCTTGGACTAGTGATTAGCCGAATTCCTGTGGATGTAACGGCTCTATTGGGTGCCCTTATGCTGATTGGTATCGTCGTCACGAATGCGATTGTATTATTAGACCGAATTAAACAAAACGAACAAAAAATGATTATTCGGGAAGCAATTGTGGAAGCAACTGCAACGAGAATGCGACCGATTTTAATGACGGCTATTGCAACCATCTGTGCCATGCTCCCACTTCTTTTTAAAAAAGCAGAAACAGGTGCCATTGTATCACAAAGCTTAGCTGTTGTTGTTATCGGTGGATTAGCAGCAGCAACCCTACTTACTCTTGTAGTCATACCCGTGATTTATGAGCTTTTACATTTCAAAAAGTCTAAGAAACAACGAGCTCAAATAGCAAACGAACAAAGTATAGACGCATAAAAATAAAGCCAGTCACCCTTGTGACTGGCTCTATTCTTATTGATGACCTTTTTGCATAGACGAATCTTTTTCAAACAAAACAAGCAATGCTGGTAATAAAATTCCTCGTATTAAGAAGGTGTCTAATAGTATCCCGACTGCAACAATAAAGCCAAATACAAATAATAATTGAATGGGTTGAGTCATTAACACGGCAAAGGTAGCAGCAAGAATAATTCCTGCTGAAGAGATCACACCGCCCGTATTGGCTACAGCAATTTCAACTGCTTTCTTAACGGGGTGAATTTTTCTTTCTTCCAAAAACCTTGAAATAAGAATGATATTATAATCAATTCCTAACGCCACTAAAAAGACGAAGGAGTATAGTGGGACGCGGTTACTAACCGTATCAATATCAAAAAATAGGTTTGTCAGGAACATCCCTAACCCAACAGCTGCCAGGAACGATAATAATATGGTCCCCATCATATATAAAGGTAGCTTGAACGACTTTGTCATTACGATCAGGGATAGCAAAGATGAGTATGGACTCTAACAGAACAATCACAATAAGGTCTCTGTTATTCGTTGCTCGATCGTCAATTCGATTCGCTGTTTCGCCAGCGAAGTAAAGCTCACCTTCGAGACCTGCATCCTTTACAATTTCCTGTGAATTATCTCTCGTTTTCTCCAACGCATCCATCGTTTCACTATCGTATGGACTTTCTGTATAAGTAAGCGTAAATTGAACAACTTTTTGGTCTTCTGTTACACCACTTGGACGAACACTGCTAATAAGGGGTTGTTTCGCTAGCTCTTTCATGATGGAATCCTGTTGCTCCATCGTCACTTGCTCAGAAGCTTCAAACAAGACCGTTGTTGGAGCTAAATCCCCCTTTTCAAACTTTTCTTGTAAAATTTCATACCCGATCCTCGATGGCATATCCTCTGGAAAGGACTTCATTGTATCAAACTCGTACTTCAGATTGAACATATTTAATGCGGATACCACTAGGATTATCCCAATCGCAACAGTTGAAACAACGGGCTTCTTCACTACACTTCGGCCTATTTTGCTCCAGAAAGAATTGGCTTTAACGGATTCCTCCCCTACTCTAGGAATTTTAGGCCAAAACGATTTCCTTCCAAATAGTGTAAAGAGAGCAGGAACTAATGTGACCGAAGCAAGCATGATAATCAGCATGGCCGTTGCAAAAATAGGGGCAAAATTTCGGTAATCCCCAAATTCTGCGAAGAATAATACCAACATGGCAGCAAGGACTGTACCACCCGAGAAGAAAACGGGTAATCCTGTCTCTCTCATTGCTTCTTTCATCGCTTCATGCTTATTTTCGTACGATTTTAACTCCTCTCGATAACGAGAAAAGACAAATAATGAATAATCAATCACTGCAGCAAATAATAATATCGTCATGATTGAAAATGTTTGGTTGTTAATAAGCAAGCCCGCTTTCCCCATTAGACCAAGCACTTGATTCACCACTTCATAGACAAAAGCGGCAGCAAGAAGTGGAATTAAAGCAAGTAGAGGGGACCGGTAAATCACGATTAACAAGACAAGGATTAGGCCAACAGTTGATAAAAGGAGCACCACATCTGCTCGCGAGAATAAATCTAGAGCGTCTACAGCAATACCAGCAGGTCCGGTGATCGTTAACGTCAAATTCGTAGATTCCTTAGCAATCTCCATCATCTTCTCTTGTGAGGTCCGCATCTCTTTCGCTTCAAAGTCAGCCTCAAAAGTAACTGGTAGGATAACCGTGCTTTTATCATCTGAAAAGAAACTTTCAATAGCTTGTGGTGGCAAAGTGGTGATTGGAACGATTTCCTTAACACCCTCCACCTTTTCAACCTCCTTAATAAACGACTTTAATTCAGATACATTTACTGCTTTAGCGTCACTTGATTGAAAAACAAGAATTGCCGGAGTTCCGTCATTATCTTTAAAATATTGATCCAGTTTATTTTGAGCAATAACTGACTTTGCATCACTAGGTAATGACGAAATATTGGATGATTCGTAATCTTTCGCACTTGGTGCAAGTATGGCAAGAAGGACGGTTACTATGACCCAAACACCTAACGTAACCCAAGTTCCTTTTCTGGTGGAAACTCGATCAGTAATTCTTTTGAGAATTGATTTCATGGTTCTCTCCCCTTATTTAATAATATATAGTGACACAAGTGTTACTTTGGATAAAAATAAAAAACACAATTGTCACCCTTATTATCAAGCGTAAGTGACAGTTGTGTCAATTATGAATGTGCAAACATTCCTTTACTAATGATTTCCTTGATTGACTCCACCCAAACAGACTTTGACAAACCATCATGATTAGGAACGGCGATCGATTGAAATATCAATCCGAGCATGACACTATCAGGAATATGTTCTTTAAGTTTTCCTTCCCTTTTCCCAAATGAAATAAAATTTTGTAAATAGCGATACATTTCTAAAGGAAGCTTTTCTAGCTGTTCTTTTCTTTCTATTGCTTTTTCATTTGAACTAGTTCCCATTTGTTTGACAACCGTAATGAGTTGATGAACTTCTGCCCTATCAAAAATAAGCTTCATTAAGAAATCAAACTGAGCTTCAAAGTTTCCCTGGTTTTCTATCTGAGACAAATCTGTAATAAATAACTGCATTTCATACAGTATAAAATCCGTAATCAACTCATCTTTGTTTTCAAAGTATTTATATAAAGCTCCTCTAGATACATCCAGTTGCTCTGCTAACAGACCAAAATGGAATCCTTCATATCCATGTTGAAGAAGTATTTTCTTTACAGTCTGAAACAGTTCCTCATTGGAAAATTTCCGTTCACGTGCCATAAGCTTTCACCTCTTCACTAATTATAATGAAACCTTATGGAGGAAAAAAGGATTTCTTTTCTTTGGTAAAGCTTCCATAAAGACTTATTAAAACTTATTTATTTCAAGGTCATTTCCATCATTTTTAAAAATCTCTTTGTTTTCTTTTTCCTCAGAAAACGGAGCAGACCCTGGTGGTGTCTCTAAAAAGTCTCCATCCTTATACTGAATAAAAGGCAAAAGGTCTTGAATCAAGTTTGAGCCTTGAGCGAAAAACTGCTTCCCTTTATTCATCACATCATCAGGTGAATGTCCAAGAAAAACGACCATGACTAATCCGATGACAACAAATGGAAGGACTATTCGAAAGACAGAGCGAATGATTGAAACGATGATAAATATAAAGACTGCACCAATGATAAAAGTCACTAACTGATTATTGGAATGAAAAAGCTCTTGAAGAAACTCGATCATAAAGACACCTCTTTGGAGAATATACTACTATCTTTATGAACGAATGGAATTGGTTTTAAACATTACTCAATTTTTTAGTATAAAACATATGACGCTATTGTCTTTATGTAAATCCCAATCTACAAGAATGTCCTCAACCGGCCGGCTAAAAATTTCTTCAAAATGTCCATTATGATGCAAAAATGATTTTTCTAATTCATCTTTCGTAACAACCAGGGTTTGCTCATATCCTTTCTCAATTAATGATTTTTCAATTTCAACCAAAATCCCTTCTCTTCTGACCAAGTACACTTTAGGAGTAATAGCAAATGCTTCAGTATTTTCCGGTTTCTTCTAGACAATAATGCTTATTCGATTTACCTCATTAATTAAATCTTTAAGAATTGGTGTCTCTTCACTTGTTGCAACCACCCCTTTTACATTACTCTCAAATTCAATCGTGATCATACCTGTATTTTGTTTATAATTCCAATCGTGATAGCTTGACTTTACCTCATCCTCAAAATCAACTTCGAGTATGCCTTTCAATTGATTCAAAATTTTTCCCATAACTATTGTACGAGACATATCTATATTGTCTATATTTCCATTTTCCAGCAATACAGCTTCCATAGGTGAAAGAAACCCTCTTATGTAAAAAACAAGAAATGGACCGTTAGCAAAGGCAAAGCAAGAATCAGGACCCCGTCCAAAATTTTTCCTTAGCATCTTGCTGGTTAAGCTACTTAATTTCATGAGTTTTTCATGAAGGGATTCAGTAGTCATATTGGTTAACCTCACTTTCATATTTGTCTATCTAAAATTTATTTAGGTAGAATTAGGTTGCCCAGTTTTTTTATTTTCTCTTTTCTCTAAAGCAAAAAGAGAAGTGGCTACTTGCGTCCACTTCTCTCTTCGTACTAGTTAATTTATTCTCCCAAAGATAATAATTAGATAATTTTTATCATCCACATAATCCCACATAATAAAAATATCTTCAATGGAGCGATTTAATGCTTCTTCAATCATGTTCTTATGTGTCATATATCCCTTTTTAACATTATTTGCTTGAGTCAGTAACAGCTCCATTTGTCCTCTTTCATAAATGAAGTTTTCAAGTGGTAGCAACACACCTTTTGATTCAACAGCATAGCTATTAGTAGGAGAAGGGACCGTTCGTAAAGTCACTGGCATTTTATGGAATTGAGTACCAATTGCTCGAATAGCATTGTATACTCCATCACTACCCTTATCCTCTGTTTTTAAATCAAAGGAAACAGAATTAGAAACGAAAAGCAGCATACCTGAATTTGTGTCATAATTCCAATCTTGCTATGCTCATATCAGTTAATATTCTACCTTCGATGGTAATCGTTCCACCATCTTGCATGGCCTCTATAGAGTTTTTAATAAAATTAATAAACACTTGTTTCAATTGATTGTTGTCACCCAAGAGAAAGGCCTGATCAAAATAAAAATTTCTCTGTAGCTGAATATTATTTAAGAGCGCTTGTGGTTCCATAAGGGTCAGCACCAGATCAAGAAGTAACTGAATATTTACCTTTTCATACTTTTGTTTATTTGGCTTTGCTAGAACCATCAGGTCTCTTAGAATAAGTTCTATTCTTTCGATCTCAGAATCAATCACTCCATAATAAATTTCATTTCCTTCTTGTTCATCCTTTAATAGCTGTAGAAACC
This sequence comes from Robertmurraya beringensis, assembly GCF_042433785.1. Lineage (NCBI taxonomy): Bacteria > Bacillati > Bacillota > Bacilli > Caryophanales > Bacillaceae > Robertmurraya > Robertmurraya beringensis. The sequence continues at coordinate 23,047 of NZ_JBHLUU010000031.1, forward strand.
CTTTTATGGCTGTAATAGGATTCCGGATCTCATGTGCAATCCCAGCTGCTAAGTGACCAGCAGTTGCACGCTTTTCAGACAATTGAGCTAACTGATCGATAACATCATTACTATCTTTATTGTTGATAGATGGCTTGAGAATAATGTAGGAGCCTATCCATTGGTCTTCCAAGTAAAAAGGCATGAGTGTTACTGTTACATCACAATTCGTTTTCAGTTTTTTCTTACAATGATTCAGTCTTTTAATCACTTCTTATCAACAATCTTCTCTAAAAGGACGTTAGTAAATTGGTCAAAATCCATATCCATCACATTCTCCGAACCATACTGCCTCACGCTAACCGAATGATGTTCCTGTTCACGGTCCCCTACTACTAACACATAAGGAATCTTTTTCATTTGGGCTTCTCTTATTTTATAGCCTAGCTTCTCGTCACGAAGATCAACCTCTACTCGAACTTCATCTTTTTTAAGTAGCTGTTTTAATTTCATTGCATATTCGTGATGAACATCTTTCGAAACGGGTATCACTTTGACTTGAACCGGTGCTAGCCATGCAGGGAAGGCCCCGCCAAAATGCTCAATTAAGATACCTAGGAAGCGGTCAATCGAGCCAAATACAGCTCGGTGAATAACCACAGGTCGGACCTTTTTGTTGTGTTCATCAATATAGGATAGATCAAATTTTTCAGGCATTTGAAAATCAAGCTGAACTGTTGCGCACTGATGGCTCCTTTTTAGAGAATCCTTGATGTGAATATCGATCTTCGGCCCATAAAATGCCCCGTCCCCTTCGTTAACTTGAAAAGGCAGACCCAGTTTATTCAACACATTTACCAAAGACCCTTCTGCTCGATCCCATAACGCCTCTTCCCCCATATAATCTTCCGGTCTTGTCGATAACTCGATCCTATAATCAAAGCCAAATACTTTATATACATAGTCAATTAATTGTAAAGCCGAAGAAATTTCTTCTTCTATTTGCTCAGGTGTGACAAAGATATGTGCATCATCTTGGCAAAAGCTTCTCACTCGTAACAACCCATTTAGTGCACCACTAAATTCGTGCCGATGCACCTGCCCAAACTCCGCCATACGAATCGGAAGGTCACGATATGAACGAAGCTTATCCTTAAATATTAGCATATGTCCGGGACAATTCATTGGCTTTAAAGCAAAGCTGTGTTCATCCACTTCTGAGAAATACATATTGTCTTTATAATGATCCCAATGACCAGATTGCTCCCATAATCGCTGATTCATCATAATAGGTGTTCGAACCTCTTTATAGTCAAAGGAATTTTGAATCTTCCTTAAAAAAGTTTCCAGTTCATTTCGAATCAATTGTCCATTTGTTAAGTAAAATGGCATACCAGGTGCTTCTTCGAAAAACATGAACAGTTCGAGCTCGCTTCCTAGCTTCCGATGGTTTCGCTTAGCAGCCTCCTCTAAAAAGTGGAAATATTCCTCGAGTTCTTCTTTTGTAGGAAATGCAACTCCATACACACGTTGTAACATCTTATTATTGCTATCTCCTCGCCAATAAGCACCCGAAACATGAGTTAATTTAAACTCTCTTACAAATCCAGTGGACGGTACATGCGGGCCACGACATAAATCATAAAACTCGCCTTGACGATATACAGTTATTTTTTCTTCGGAAGGAATCGCATCAAGCAATTCAAGCTTATAAGGGGCTTTTGCAAAAACTTGCTTCGCCTCCTCTCTTGACCACTCTTCCCTTTTAATAGGTAGATTTTCAGCAACGATTTTTTTCATTTCTTTTTCAATTTTTCCTAAGTCTTTTACTGTAATGCTTTCTGGGACATCCACATCATAGTAAAATCCATTCTCAATCACTGGACCAATAGATAAATCGACATGATGATACAACCGTTTAATTGCCTGAGCTAACACATGGGCAGTTGAATGTCTCATAATCTTAATACCCTCTTCTGAATTTCTTTCAATCAATTGAATACTTGCATCATTCCGGATCTCTCTTCCCAGATCAACCATCATTCCGTTCACCATTCCAGCGATTACTTTCTTCCGCAAACTTGGACTGATTCCCTGAGCGATTTCCTCTAAAGTTACACCTTCTTGATATCTTTTTATACTTCCATCAGGAAATTGAATATTTACTTCCATTGATCTAGCCTCCTTTATAAAATAAAAAACACACCCGTCCCTAAAAAAGGGACGAGTGTGTTTTCTCGTGGTTCCACCCAACTTCCCACCTCTACACTAAGAGAGATGGCTTTGGTTTGCTGTATCGTAGCTTCTACGGTATTGATTACTTTACGTTCACCAATACTGCTCCAAGGTGGTAAATGTAACTGCTGCGTTAGGAAGATTCCAGCCTTGTCTCCCCTCTCTGTTAACCGTTCAGTCGCACTCATGTCCTTTTCATGGCTTTAAATATTTTCTTAAAAAAACAAAAAACACACCTATCCCTCTAACAAGGGACGAGCGTGTTTGTATGTGATGCACATGTAATTTACTTTATAACTTCTTTTGTCATGACAAATTGCTGTGGGAATATAAGCCGGATTTCTTCCTGATGTCACACACTATGATTGACCTTTTATATACGTTTATTACTTTGCCCGCGATTACACTTGTGTACTTAACCTTTTCATTGTTTAGGCAAATCCGGTTTATTAGCCTTTGGGTCATCTCTTCCATGGCAATTGAATATGTTTTCTATAAATTTGAAAGGCTTCTTTTACATAACAATTATTCCTATTGGATGGATTTCCTCTTTTATGCGGTCATGTATAGCATGATTCGATTACATTATTCTCGCCCAATTTTAACCTATTTGTTATCGACAGGTATTATTAGCTTTATGTTGTGGTATTTTCAGATTCCACTCAAATAATTACCTTCTCTTTTGGAATTCCTTTATCAATTTCATTCTCCCTTTTAAAATCTTTAAGGATTTTTTAAGGTTTCCTCGTAATAATGAATTCATAAAGACTCCAAGGAAATAATTCTGACTCAAATGTTCAACAAACATCTTCTACTACGCCTCTGGAGGATACAGTTGAGATCAGCGAGGAAGCACGAGTATTAAGTCAAGAGCTTAAATTCATAATAAAACGCAAGTGACTTTTATAATCACTTGCGTTTTTTGCCATATGGATGTACATATTTTAGCGAATTATGGAAAATTATCACGAAGTTTTTGATATTTCCTCGGAAATTAGCGCCACTTTCCCGCTACAGCTTCAATATCCTTTGGTGATGTTCGGCAACATCCACCAATTAATCGAGCCCCAGCTTCGTACCACTCTTTTGATTTCGACTCGAGTGTATGGCATGATTCTTGACCGTGCCAAGTTTTTGTCTCGGGATCATACGTTTCTCCAGAGTTTGGATAAACAATGATAGGTTTGTCTGTATAGCTTTTAAGATTGCTAATGGCCCCTGTAACATAATCTAATGGAGCACAGTTGAAGCCAACCGCAGCAATCTGTTCACATTCATTTACTAGTTTAGCACATTCTTGTAACAATGTACCTTCACTTATTGAGCATTCGTCCTTCAAGGAGAAGGATAGCCAGGCATAAGTTCCAGGAAACTCCTGCAATAGAGAGATTAATACTTTCGCTTCTTGAAGGGAAGGAATGGTTTCAAATGCCAAAATATCAGCTCCTGCTTCAATCAGTACCGCCATTCTTTGACGGTGGAAATCCCTAAGGATTTTATCGCTCACTCCATAGTTCCCAACATATTCTGAGCCATCTGCTAAGAACGCACCGTATGGACCAACAGATGCAGCTACCAATGGTTTGGGTTTATCAGATTGTGGATCTTCTTGCCAAAAGTCATCTCTTGCACTCTTTGCAAGCACGACTGTCTTTTTTATCAATTCCAAGGCTTCTTCCTCTTGTAATCCACGTTTAGCAAATCCTTCTACAGTTGCTTGATAGCTTGCAGTGATCGCACAATCTGCCCCTGACCGAAAATAGTTTAAATGCACTTGATAAATCATCTGCGGATTCTCAAGTAACACACTTGCTGACCATAGAGGATCATCCAAATTGCATCCTTGGGTTTCAAGCTCGGTAGCCATTGCTCCATCTACTATAATAAGTGAATGCTCTTGTAAAATAGCATCAATTGGGTTGTTTTTCTTCAACGTATACGGCTCCCTCCATCACAACAGGATAGAATTTTTTTAACCTTATCAATCTATAAAAATAATGTCAAGAAACTTCTGAATAAACTATTAGTTTGTATACTACTATGTATAAATATTTGAGTCCCGTCATACATATAACTGTTGGATATTACAAAACAAAGGAGCGAAAACTTCATGAATCAACAAACACCATCTTTTGTCAGTCATATTGACTCGTATGTGTATCATGCATTTCAAGGCATTACCGGACGAATGGTTGCTGTCCAAACGGTCAGAGGGACTGTAACTGGCTTACTTAAGTCTGTTATGCCTGACCATATTGTAGTGGAGTCTGGGGGTTCACCTTTCTTTATTCGTACTCAACAAATTATCTGGGTTATTCCTAGAGGATAAGGAGGGCATCCGATGTTTAAACGTGAAAATAAATTATTGATTGACCTTCCCGTTCCAGAGCATGGTGATCCGAATGCAGCCGCGGCTGTTCAGGAGTTGTTAGGTGGAAAATTTGGGGAAATGTCAACTTTAAACAATTATATGTATCAGTCTTTTAACTTCCGGCAAAAAGATAAATTAAAACCTTTTTATGACCTCGTTGCAAGTATTACAGCAGAAGAATTTGGTCATGTGGAACTCGTTAGTAATACCATAAATTTGTTATCCCGCGGGAATACCTTTCCTGGCGACCCTGATGTTACCCCTTTACGTGAAGGGATGGATGCACGCAGTACGTATCACTTTATAGCTACTGCTCAAACGGCATTAGCAGGTGATTCTATGGGGCGCCCTTGGACTGGAGACAATGTCTTTAGCAGCGGAAACTTAGTACTAGATTTACTTCATAATTTCTTTTTAGAAGTAGGAGCCCGAACACATAAGATGCGTGTATATGAAATGACAGAACATGAAACTGCTCGGGAAATGATAGGGTACTTACTTGTCAGAGGTGGGACGCATGTGCTCGCTTATGCTAAAGCTTTAGAAATTGCTACGGGCGTAGATGTTAAAAAAATGGTTCCGATTCCTAATCTATCTAACAGAAAGTTCGATCATGCAAAAAAGTTTGAGGATCAAGGGTTATCAAATGTTTTATATACATGGAATGATGTAGGACATTATACCGATCTATCAAAAATTTGGAAAGGGACCAACCCTGAGAATGGAAACCAACTCCAAGTAATTACTGGAGCTCCTAAGGGTGCACCTATTCCTAATTTAGAGGAACTACCGGAGGAATTTGCTCCTGGAATCGATCGTGACGATTATGCAAAAATCGCCAAACGCTTAATGGAAAATATGTAGGAAAATAGTTAAGGGGTATTCATGTAACCATGAATACCCTACTTTCATATTTATATAGTTTTTGCTTCTAACACATCTTCTCCGCGTGCAGCTTTAACTTTTTCAACATATTGCTTTGCATACTCCGTAATAAGGAACAAGATATTGAAAAAGAGCCATCCTTTTGGATAGCCCTTATCTCTAACTATAATTTATAATACCTTCTCTAAGAAATCTTTTGCTCTCGCCGTTTTTGGATTACTAAAAAACTCAGCCGGACTAGCATCTTCAAGTAAAACTCCACCATCCAGGAATAATACTCTGTCAGCCACTTCACGTGCAAAGCCCATTTCATGGGTAACGATCGCCATTGTCATCCCTGACTTTGCTAGGTCCTTCATTACATTCAATACTTCCTTAACCATTTCAGGGTCAAGTGCGGATGTTGGCTCGTCAAACAGCATTAAATTGGGCTCCATCGCAAGAGCACGAGCAATCGCAACACGCTGTTTTTGTCCACCTGAAAGGTTACTAGGAAATGCTTTTTCCTTTTCTGTAAGTCCCACTTTCGCAAGCAAATTACGAGCCTTTTCTTCCGCTACTTGTCGCGTTTCTCCTTTTACTTTGATCGGAGCGTACGTTAAGTTATCAAGAACATTTAAATGAGGGAACAAGTTGAAATGCTGAAAAACCATTCCAATTTGTTGACGAACTTTAAGTATATTTGTATTTTTATCAGTAATACTTTGACCATCTATCGAAATGGTCCCCTTCGTTGGCACTTCTAATAAGTTGATACAGCGAAGAAACGTTGATTTACCAGACCCAGATGGTCCAATAATCGAAACCACTTCACCGCTATTAATATTGGTCGTGATACCCTTTAGTACTTCATTATCACCGAATTGTTTATAGAGGTTTTCCACTTTAATCACTGAACTTCAACCTCCTTTCAACAACTTTACCAATGATCGTTAATACCATAACAAGTAGCCAATAAATGACCCCTACAAAAATTAATGGTTCAAAGTTTCGATAAATATCAGCACCAACTACTTGAGCTCGACGCATAAGGTCTAAATACCCAATAGTTGAGACAATAGCTGATTCCTTTGTTAATGTAATAAATTCGTTCATGAGTGCAGGTAAAATATTTTTTAAAGCCTGTGGCAAAATGATGTCCTTCATCATCAACCGATAAGGTACACCAAGAGCTTGAGCGGCCTCAGTTTGACCCTTATCAACTGCTTGAATTCCTGCACGGATAATTTCCGATACATAGGCAGAGGAATTTAGACCAAAAGCAAGAATCGCTGATAAAAAGGGAGAAATGTCATAGCCTGTTAACTGTGGAATCGCAAAATAAATAATCATTAATTGTAAAATTAATGGTGTCCCACGGAAAATAGAGGTATACGCATCCCCAAACCAGTTCAATGCTTTCATTTTTGAAATTTTACATAACGCGAGAGCCGTTCCTAAAATAAAACCGAAAATAATCGATATAATGACAAACTGTAATGTAACCCATATTCCTTCTAAGATAAAAGGAATATAAGGCACAATTTGGCTAAAGTCCAAATTCATGCCTTACACCTCACTTTAATATTTTTCAGGTTAAGCCTATTCTTCCGATAACCATTTTGCTTTTAATTCTTCTAGCTTACCATTTTCTTCCATTTCCTTTAGGACTTGGTTTACTTCGTCCACTAGTTCACTGCCCTTTGGAAAAGCAACCGCCATTCCTGGTGAGCTCGTCGTAGGATCATCAAATCCTGTTAATCCTTGCTCATTAATATATCCAGTAGCTACTGACTTATCCAAGTATGCTACATCAATACGATTCGATAACAATTCTTGAATCAAGATCGTTGCGTTGTCAATAGCCTTGATTTCAAAATCAACTGTTTCCTGAAGCTTACGAGCACCCTCTTCTTGGATCGTTCCTAACTGAACTCCAACCGTTTTTCCTTCTAATTGCTCAAGAGATGTGACTTCAGAGTCCTTTAATGTGATAAACATTTCACCTGAATGATGATACTGAGTAGAAAAATCAACATTCTGAGCACGCTTCTCTGTAGCAGACATTCCAGATAATACTAGGTCTACACGATTTGCTTGTAGCGCTCCAATTAGTCCATCAAATTTCATATCCTCAATTTTCAGTTCATAGCCTAATTCATCTGCAATGTATTTAGCTAAATCAATATCAAATCCTTCTACTTCTCCAGATGTGTTACGAGATTCAAATGGAGCAAAATCTGCAGAGGTTCCCATTGTTAATACCTTTTTGTCCTCTCCTGCTTCGCCGTTTCCAGATTCATTATTTTGGCCACATGCTGCCAATACTAACGTTAAAATTAAAGTAATAAGTAAGCCGAACTGTTTCATGTTGTTTCCTCCTTAAATAGCATTTATATGATGTATACGAATAATTATTCAACTGAATGAATAATAACACATGCATGTAATTTTGAGAAGTAGCTTTTTTAATATAAAAATATTCAGATTATTCTTTAATCCACATTCATGATTTTATTATTTTAATAAATCGATACGATTATCCATGACTTCTTTTCATTTCTAAGAATTCATTTACCACTTTTTCAAAGATTTCTTTATTCGTAAGTAATTCATAACCCGTTGAGGCAAGCGCAAGTGCACCTTTACTTAAGATTTGATGGGAATTCTCTGTAATGGTGATATCTGCAAATTCTTTTGTATGAGCAACAAGCCCTGGTGAATCAAGTCCAATATACGGATGAATCGCGGGGACAACATGACTTACATTACCCATATCAATGGATCCATATGAGTCCTTTGCTTTTAATACCTTTTCCACTCCTGTAGCAAGTAAGTTTTCTGTAAAAAGTTCAGATAGCGTTTGATTGGTTAGCATGTTATCGTAACTAAGTTCATAGTTGGTTATTTCAACTGTTGCCCCTGTTACTAAAGCCGCACCATGGGCAATATTTTTCACTTTCTGAACGACTTCATCAAGATAGCTACGATTATTCGCACGTACATAAAATTGGGCAACTGCATAATCAGGAACGATGTTAGCAGCAATGCCACCTTCTTTAATAATTCCATGAATCCGAACATCTGATGTCACATGCTGACGAAGGGCATTAATACCATTAAAGAGCTGAATCACTGCATCAAGAGCATTGATTCCTTTTTCCGGAGATGCTGCTGCATGGCTTGTCTGACCTGAAAATGCAAATTGAATCGCATCCATTGCTAAGGAATCCCCACTCTCATAGGATTCATCAGCTGGGTGCAAAATCATAGCCACGTCAATATCATCAAAAATCCCTTGCTCCGCCATCGGAACCTTCGCTCCATTCGTTTCTTCAGCAGGAGTTCCAAGAACCACCACTCGTCCACCTAGCTCATCAACCAATTTGCTCAACAAAACACCAGCACCCGCACTCATTGTTCCTATCATATTATGGCCGCATCCATGTCCTACTCCAGGAAGTGCATCATACTCGGAAAGATAGGCGATCGTAGGTCCTTCTTTTTTACTGTCGTATACCGCTTTAAAGGAAGTCGCCCGACCGACAATTCCTGTTTCCACTGCGAAATGATGCTCCTTTAAAAACGCGACGAGTTTTTCCATAGATTTATATTCTTGATCACCTAACTCAGGCTCGTGGTAAATGGAATCGCTCAAATTCCATAGCTTATTTTGTATCGTCTCTAAATGTTGTTTTAATTGATCCTTCATCAGTAACACTCCTTTATATGTTGAAAGAGGTATATTTATAAATTTACATAGCATTAAATATTTATTCAACATTTTACTATTTTTCTAATATAATATATATCACTTCAAAATTCCAGCATATTTATTAGTTAATATTATTAAATATACAAAATACCCTCTTCCTTTAAGGAAAGAGGGTATTTGAATCGTATAATTACCAAAGAAAATCAAATAAACTGCCTTTAAAAAGGTTTGTATCTATATTACATGCTGCTGCATCAATTCCATACTGCCAACCATATACATGTGAACCTTCAGGAGCCTCAGCCGCATTTTCTGGCGCATTTGCTTGAGTGGTTACGTCTACATGAGGATAGGCCGTCCACAGAATGACCTTATTTTGTATCTCTTGATTTTCGTTTATTGAAGCTTGGTACGACTCAACTAAAGCACTATCCGGAGAGAATACACCATAGATTCCCGGCTCATAAGGAGAGTTCATCATCGTATCAAACCAGCCTTGAATAAAGGCAGAATCTACGGGATAATTTGGTTCAATATCTGCAAATATAGCTACTCCTTCTGGCACATTTAACTCTCCAGCCAAAGAGATTCCAATATTCGCTTGCTCTACCCCGTTATCATAACCAGTTGCATTGTTAAATTGATTATTAATAAGAAGGATTTTTACTCCATTTGAATGCAAGTATTCTACTTCCTCTTTTGTTAACCCACTAGAAACACCCTCAATCGTCCCTAGATATCTCCCCCAAACAGTAGGCTTTCCGAAATATTCATTTACACAGGCGTATAGCCCCTCTGTCGCATATGATGCAGAATCAACTCCCCAATAATCAGTGTTTGGGTCGTTAGTTGTGTTGGCTGTTTCATTTCCATCTTCATTATTTCCGTTTTCTTCCTTAGTATTATTTTGTTTCTCGTTTGTACTAGCGGTAATAGCATCATTTTGATTTTGACTGGTTTCATTTGAATCAGGCTGAAAATAGAAGATTGGAATCAATAATAAAACTAACGCACTAATGAAGATGAGCAAGAAATTCCCCCATTTCAAATGATTCACCCCCTTGACAACAACCTATTCAAGTAGGAGAAAAACCGTTTGGGCGGAACTGAACCTTAGAAAATAATAAGGGTATTCAGGAGCACTTCGTTGTGTCTTTGAATACCCTTTATGCTAAGACTTCAATTGGTTGACTTTATAAATATCCCTTCGATGAACCAGTAGCTTAAGAATAGTTGAACCGGCATTTGGATCCACATGATTGGTTACCACTTGGTTTACTCCAGTAACAATAGGGGGCTGAACTTCTTTTTTCAAGCGACAACGTATATTTACAGATTTATATAGTCTATATTTATCTCTAATGGCTTCTTCTGAACGAATGTCTGAACCGACCATGATGGTTTTCCAAGTCAGTTTTGACCAAATCATCCACCCTACTAAAAGGATAATAAGTAACCCAATCCAGTTGAGTACTTCCACTTTCATCCCTCCTTTACGAGTGTTAAAGACTTCATACCCTCGAGAGGTCAAAGGTTAAACCTGATTCTAGAAAGTGTACGGGCCTAAAAACAGACCACCACTTTTTGAGTATAGGGTTCCGTTTTGAGGTGCTTTTCTTAAAATAAGTGCCGAAATGACAGTCGTATTGGCATTGCCATTGGTAAAAAAAGGGGAAACCTATTCCCTTTGGAAGAAGATGTCTTGCCCTTATTCGAGTAACCAGCAAAAGTAAATAAGCGGCGTTTTTCCGGTTAAATGCAGAATGAAGCCTGTTTCGGGGTAAATAAGGGGAGATTTTCCGTTTATGCAAGAAAAATCTCCCCATTTTCACGTTTTTCAAGTCAATAGGCGGAATTTCTCCGTCTATGTAAGCTATTTTTTATCGTATTTGCTAATTAAACGGAATTCCTCCGTCTATTTATAAGTTCGAGTGTATAACCTGATCCCCCAACCGAAAAGTGCGGGCCCTCTTGATCTCAGATGCGGGAATCAGCAGCTATTTATTGACCAGCTTATATAGATTGAAACGGCACTGCACATGACAGAAGTTTTGACCCTCTTTTTTAATTGTACAATACATATCGTCCATTATAATAATGCTGTAAATGGCTATGTCAAAGTTAATGGAATTCCCAAGAAACCTTGATAAATAAAGGATAGACTTATGCCAATTCATACGTCTGTTCTTGTGCCCTTTAATTAGAAAGCACCCGAAAACGGAACCCTTTACTTATAGAGTGAAGGTACTTCCCCGTTTAACATGATCGTTAACCACCTGTTGAATTACACTTGTATTATAGCGTCTAAAGCCACTTTCATTCCTGCATTCACTGCTCTACCTACTACCTCATTATGAGGATTATACTCTTCTCGAAGTTCTGCATCTGCAAAGCCATCAATCGCTAAAATAGCTCCCGCTTTAATTCCTTTCAAAGACGAGATAACAAAAAGAGCTGAGTTTTCCATTTCCACTGCGACAACTCCAGCTTTTTTATACAATTGGTGAGGGAATTCGAGAACACCAGAATAAAACGCATCAAGAGTAAGCGTCATTCCTTCTTTCACCAATAGCTCTTCCACATTTGATGAGCCTGCTTGTGTTAATGCCTCCACAATGCTCCGATCAGCAATCGCAGGAAATCCTGGAGGAACAATTTGTTTTGTTAATCCATCACAGCTTACAGCAGCTGTACTAATGACCAGACTACCAGGCTGCACATCTTTTTGATAAGAGCCAGCCGTCCCTACACGAATGATTGTTTGTGCGCCACCCATGATTAACTCCTCAAAGCAGACGGCTGCCCCTGGTCCTCCTACTCCGTGACTAACCACCGCTACTTTTGTACCTTTCCAGCTTCCTGAATAACTATGGTATTCACGGTTCTCACCCAATTTGGTTGGATTGTCCATTAATTCTGCAATGATTTTCGCACGTGCTTGATCTCCACAAACAATGACACGTTCTGGTAAACAATCTGATGTTAATTTAAGGTTTGGCAGAAAGTTAGTCAAAGTCTTTTCGCTCCCATTCATCCTCGGGAATAGGAAGGTCTTCTCCCGAAAAGCGTTCCTCTTTAAAAGGATCTCCATTCAGATGGAATCCATTTTGTTCCCAAAATCCCGGTTTATTTTCGTCAATGAACTCAATGCCTCTAATCCATTTCACACTCTTCCAAAAATAGAGATGAGGGACCACAAGCCTTAGTGGCCAGCCGTGCTTATCCGTTAATGGCTCTCCTTCAAACGAATGAGCAAGAAGGACGTCGTCATGTAACAAATCAGCCAATGCTATATTGGCTGTATAGTCATGGTCCGCATGAAGCATCACGTATTTACTTTTAGGAGTGATATTTAATGCCTTTAAGAAATCACTGAACTTTACTCCCGTGAATTGATTATCAAATCTAGACCAGCGAGTTACACAATGAATATCAACGGTCACAGTTGTTTCAGGCATTTCTTTAATCTGTTTATAAGTGAGTACGACCTCTTTATCACCCTCACCAAAGACTTTTAAATCCCATTTTTCCATATCGTAAACAGGAACGTCTCCTTCATGCAAAATCGGAAAACGTTCCGTTAACGCTTGGCCGGGCGGAAGCCGCTTTGCATGTTTCGGATTAGCTACTGGTACTCTTGTTCGTTTAATTCTGTCTGCTTTGTTTAAGCTCATGTGTTTCACTCCTGTTCTTATCTAGAGCTTTGCTGTCCAGATGCTTGTGACTCTAATCCACGATCCTTTAAAAAGAACATCGCGATAATCGTTATCACGTATGGTAACATGGCTGTGAATTGCGTAGGCATAGAAAACCCTTGTAGCCTGATACTCAACGCATCCATCAGACCAAATAATAAACTCGATCCAATCATGCCAATCGGATGCGACCCACCAAGCATCATCGCTACTAACGCGATAAATCCTCTTCCAGCCGTCATTCCCTCAGTAAACATCGTAACTTGACCAAGCGAAAGCTGGGCACCTGCAAGACCACATAAAACTCCACTTGCCACAATGGCTCCATACTGAAGAACGGTAACATTTAAACCTAGGCTTCTTGCCGCTGCTTCATTTTTCCCAACAGCTAAAATACGGAACCCAACGACGGTTTTAAACAAGAAAACATATAATAGAATCGCTGCAATAAAAGCCGTATACACTAGGGGTGAGTGACCTGATAGAAGATTTCCAACCACCGGAATATTTTCAATAAGTGGAAGGTCCCACTTAGGAAGCCCCGTCATGTCCTTATCATAAAAAGCCCCTTTTACTTGAAAAATGGCTCGGAGGCCAAAAGTAGTTAATCCTAAAACAAGAAAGTTGATAGCAATCCCCGCTACAATCGGATTAGCTTTAAACTTGATCGTGGCTAGTCCAAATAATAAAGAGACGAGAACACCACCGAAGGCTCCGGTTAATACGGCTATAATAACACTTCCACTATAATAGTTACCAACGATCGCGGAGAAGGCACCTGCTAGAATTAAGCCCTCAAGACCCACATTAAAGATTCCGACTCGAGCACATAACGCTCCTCCTAAGGCAGCCAAAAGAATGGGACTAACCATACGGATAGCAGAAGCAAAAAGAGAATAATCAAACAGCTCCATTCACGTCACCCGCTTTCTTTTTAACTTTCCACCAGCTTAGGGTGAATTTTGCAGTAACAAATAAAATAAGAACACCTTGAATGACGCTAGCAATTTCTAATGGTACTTCTGTGTTACGTTCCATCCCCATCGCACCTGTTTGTAAGGCGGCAAGTAAAATAGCCGCTACTGCTGTACCTAATGGATTGGAGTTGGCTAACAGTGCTGCCATTAAACCTGTCCAAGCATAGCCTGGTACGGTTAGCGCTCCTTCTACGTATCGATACTGAGATCCTAGAACCTCCACTGTTCCAGCTAACCCAGAAATTCCTCCGCTAAAAAACATGCTAAAAAGGAGAACTTTATGTTTATTTATTCCCCCGTATTCAGCAAAGAAAGGGTTCTTTCCGAGCATTCTTACTTCATATCCAGAAGAAGTAAATTGAAGAACCACATATAAGATGACCGCACCAATCACAGCTATTACAAATCCCATATGCACGCTCATTCCAGCAAATAATTTAGGAAGCCACACCGCTTGATCAAGCATAGGCGTTTGAGCAAGGGCAGCTGAGCCTGACTTATCCTGAAAAGGTTCCGCTACCAAATACCCTGCGAACAGGACAGCAACATAATTTAAAAGAAGGGTAGAAATCAATAGCTGTACTTTGTATTTCACTTCCATCCAACCGGCTAACAATGACCATAATCCACCGGCTATAAAACCTGCAAGAAACGCAGAAAGCAATTTTACGATCCCTGCACCTGGTACATAAAGGGCTGCAAGCGCGGCACACACGGCCCCCAATACCATCTGACCTTCTGCTCCCATATTAAACACACCTGCTCTAAAAGCGAGTGCTAGACCCAATCCTACCAATATGATTGGAGTAGCTCGAGCAAGAGTAGCTGTAAGGAAGTAGAAATTACCAAATGCTCCATCCCACATGACTTTGTACGTATTCATAATAGACTCTCCAACAAGAGCTATGGCAAGTGCTCCGGTTACCAATCCAATTAGTACCGCGATCATTGGTTGTAACATAGGCTTAAGCAGTTGTTGTATTTTTCGCTGAAGATTCATCTTCTTTTCCTCCTGCCATAAGTACACTCAGACGTTCTTCTGTTGCGTCTTTTCTATCAAGAATATCAACGATTTTCCCTTCAAACATAACCGCAATCCGGTCTGATAGTAATAGAATTTCCGATAGCTCTGAAGAGACAAGTAAAATTCCATCCCCACGGTTACGCTTCTCAAGGATTGCTTCATGGATATATTCCATAGCTCCAATATCGACACCACGAGTAGGTTCAGCTGCAATAAGAAAATCTGTTTCAAATCCTAGTTCCCGTGCGACAATTAATTTTTGTAGGTTTCCACCAGAAAGGTTTCCTGATTTGTCATCTACCGATTTCGCTTTAATCTCAAAGCGGTCGATCCAAGTCTTTACAACCTCTCGGAATGAGTTTTTCAAGATAAACGTATATTTGTTAAAGGCTTTTTTATGGTAATATCCCATAACTCCGGTTTCTTCAATCGTAGCATCCTTCGCCGCCCCCCAAAGAAAGCGATCCTCTGGTATATGTGCTAGACCTTCATTTCTTCTAAAGGCAACGGACTTACCAACTAGATTCGTACCAGACAGCCGTATATCCCCCTGATCAACCGTTGTTAATCCCGAAATTGCTTGAATAAGCTCAGATTGTCCGTTACCAGATACCCCTGCAATTCCTACGATTTCCCCGCGATGAACGGTTAAAGAAAGCTGGTCCAATACAGGTTTTGAACTCTTCCCTTTTATCGAAACCGCTTCTAGCTCTAGCAGGGGCTCTCCATTTAATTGATTACGCTCTGAAAGCTGTTGGAGCTCTCGACCTACCATCATCGTAGCCAGTTGATCAATCGAAGTGTCCTCCTTTTTTACATTCCCAGTGACACGTCCATTTCGTAACACTGTCACATGATCGGCTACTTTCATGACTTCTGGTAACTTATGAGTGATAAGAATGATACTTTTTCCTTGATCCGCTAAGAACCGAATCGTTTTTAATAGTTCATCTACTTCAAAAGGGGTTAACACAGCTGTCGGCTCATCAAGAATAATAATTTCCGCCCCCTGATATAGCACTTTCAGAATTTCAATTCGCTGCTGTTCTCCTACTGAACAATCTCCCGCTTTTTTACTAGGATTCACTTGAATCTTATATTGATCACTCAATTTTTGAACTTGTTCTGCTGCCATTTTTCTATTAAAGAATCCATTCTTGATGGGTTCATGCCCAATCACAATGTTTTCGGTAACTGTAAAATCACTAAACAACATAAAATGCTGATGAACCATCCCTATTCCTTGTTCAATGGCATTTTGAGGTCCAAAGAATTGGGCTTGTTTGCCATTCAGCTTGATTTCTCCACTCGTTGGCTGTTCTAGCCCGTAAAGCATCCTCATAAGCGTTGTTTTACCCGCACCATTTTCACCAACAATCGCAAGAACTTCTCCTTTTTTCAATTGAATGGAGATGCCATCATTCGCAAGGAAATCACCATACTTTTTGGTCATTTCCTTCATCTCTAAGCGATAAGTCATTGTTTTCCCCCCTGTAAAAATGGAAACCGACTACAATTTGCAGTCGGTTTGATTTTTTCAGTTTACTCACTTAATGGATTTTCAATCACTTTATTACCTGCAATAATCTCATCATAAAGTGATTTTACTTGATCAATAGCTTCCTGACCCACAAAAGAATGTAATGGTGTTTTGCTTTCATGAGTAACATATGTTAAGCCAACGCCTTTTTCCTTAAGACCATATTCAACCACTCCAGGTTCAAAGCTACCATTTGCAAAAGCTTTCACCGTTTCAAAAGCTGCTGCATCCGTACCTTTAAGCTGGGAAAGAACGACATGCTCAGGATCTACTTCTGTACGATCAATATCTTGACCTGACGTGAAGAAACCTTGCTCTTTCGCTGCTTCAAAAACTCCTAAATCACCAACTGCTGAAGCACCAGCAACAAAATCCGCACCCTTAGAAGCTTGAAGTAACGCCAATTCCTTCGCTTTAGCAGGATCTGAGAAGCTGCCCACATAGTTCACTAGAAACTCAGCTTCAGGATTCGTTTCCTTAAGCCCTTGTTCAAACGCTACTGTCCACTTTTTCATTAATGGAATATCCATTGCCACTACCATACCAACTTTGTCTGTCTTCGTTGAAAGTCCTGCAGCTGCTCCTAAAAGATAAGCCGCTTCATGTTCACGGAAGTTAACACTCTGAACATTAGGTAAATCTACCAATGTATCAATAATCGCAAATTGGCGATCTGGATTTTCTGCTGCTACCTTTTTAAGCGCATCTTCTGATTCAAAGGAAGAAGTAATAATTAGGTCATAACCTTCCGCAACTGCTACACGAAGATTTTCTTCAATAGCTGAGTGATCAGTTGATTCAATTGTCTTTAGCTCGACACCAAATTCCTCTGCCGCTTGTTTCGCCCCTTCATCCATTTGCTGGAAGAATGGATTCACACCCATTTTTTCTGGCAAAACCAAGGCAATCTTTTTCGAATCTTCATTTGTAGTACTACTATTATTTTCTGATTCTTCTGCTCCACCACAACCTGCAACTAGTAGAATCAATGCTAAAATCAATACGGAAAATAACTTTTTCATGACGTTCCCCCTATGTGTGTTTTCATCATATGCATATTTAATACCTGATTAATAATCTACCAAATTCCAAATGAAATAACAATATAAAAATCGAACATTTATTTATTTTTTTATCTTATCGTTCGTGTTTTATCCATAAATTTAATTTTCAGACAGTTTTTAACAATTTGAAAACAATGGTTTGGTTAAAAAGAGGCTCACTTAGTATGACGAATATGTATGTGAAGTATTCTCTAACTAATAGGCACCAATCAAAAAATTAATGAATGATCCTTCTTTTGGTTAAACTTGATATATATAAATAAGTGTGGTGAACTCATTGTCTTCCATTTTCGATTTTCTTCTGTATTCCGTTACATTGGATCAAGTCATACAGACCGAGAAAGAGTTTTATGGAACTCTTCGAGAGTATTGGCGGGAACATAACTACTTAACCTTTAACTGGTGGTTGCTCGTCGTATTAAGTATTTTATCGCCTATTGTCTGGTGGAAAACGATCGATAGAAAAAGAATTACTGAAATTACAGCTTTTGGATTGTTTTATGGTATTACAGCAATTATCCTAGATTCCATTGGCAGTAGTGCACTTGTTTGGGTATATCCCGTTCGGCTTACCCCTTACTTGTACCCACAATACTATCCTTATGATGTAGGGGTCGTAATCGTCCCATTTATGTATGTATATCAAAGGTGGGGGCATCACTTTAAACCGTTTCTCCTATCAACAGGAATCCTTTCTGCCTTTCTCGCTTTTGTGGCAGAACCCTTTATGGAGTGGGTACATATCTACAAAGAATTAACATGGAAGCATATTTATTCTTTTCCTATCTATTGGCTTATAGGACTTATTTGTTGGATCATTTTAAAACGATTTAAGAAACTTGAAAGCCAACCATAACAAATCCCACCTTTAACAAGGGAGGGATTTGTTTGAGTTCTTAACATAAACCGATAATAATCTCCTTAACTTATCTTACAATTCCTTTGTCATAAAGACACTATTAGGATCTTCTTTGTAATCAGCAAACGGCTCACAATAGGTAAACCCAAACTGGACATACAATCTTTTGGCAGCTTCAAACGCCTCCATTGAACCTGTTTCTAAACTGATTCTTTGATAGCCACGGCGCTTTGCTTCTTCAATCAAATGCTGGAGCAACTGCTTTGCTACCCCTTTTCTCAAATGTTGAGGAGATGTTTTCATCGACTTCACTTCCCCATGTCGAGGATCAAGCTCCTTCAGCGCCGCACAACCAAGCAACTCTGAACATTCCCACGCACTCCAAAACGTAATATCTGGTTGTCTTAACTTTTCTAAATCAAGCGCATGAATACTTTCTGGCGGAGAATGTAACGTCATGCTATGTAAATGCTCACCTATTAACTCAGCAATCTCTGAACCTTTTAAATCATCTAGTCTAATATCCATCACACACACTCCTATCATTTGTTCATTTCTCTATTATCAACATTAAAGCATAATAAGGATCCTAATTTAAGATATCATTCCATTTTTTTCATATATATGTTTTAAATCTGAAACAAAAAAAAGCTACCAAGAATAAATTGATTTTATAATACCAAAATCTAGAAAATCAACATACCTCTTAACTGAAACTTATATCATGGTATTTAAAGCCTCTTCAGCTCTTCTTTAAATGAAAATAAATGATTAGAGCGATAGGGAGGATGAGGGGAATCACAATAAAAAAAGACCATGTCCATACCAAATTAGCAATGAACATGGCATCAGTACAGCCTTGAGTTCCACATTCTGTTGCTCTAAGTCCTTTATCACTTATTGATGAAAAATAACCGATTAGACGTACTCCAAATAAGAAAAACCAAATCAAGACAACCAAGATCGAATACATAAGAGCTTTCATTTTTCTAGATGGCTTCAATATAAGTCCCCCAGTAAGGATGAATACTTTAGGTTATTTTTTCCTAGCCCCCAAAAAACCATTCGTAAAAAAAGATAGCGCCCCAATAAAACTGTTGGGACACCATCTAACTGGTTGATTATATATCTATTTTGTACTATTCCATCTCCCCATCACAAGGGTATTATAATATTTCCCATCTGACAGAAGCTTGTCATTCTTTAAAACACCTTCAATCACTAGTGTTGCATAAATAATTTCGTAATTTTCAGTTTAATTATATTCTCTATTTAGAGCCAAAAAAGTAAATACCCAACAAAGGTGGCTCCATCCATTTGGAAATTTATTTACAATTAGACCTG
>NZ_JBHLUU010000032.1:0-231175 GCF_042433785.1 Robertmurraya beringensis
TCGCCCTTGATACTTTTATCGCAACCTTTTTCGACTGTTTGTCAAGAGCGATTGCGGGGCCTCACGTCCCCCCAATGGAAGTGATCTAATACTTTACATAGTTTTCATAGAACTTTTGACACTACCATTAAGTTAATAGTTTTATATGGGAGCGGATATATTTTGGTAAGAGGAAAAACAACCAATGGGTTAATGCGTCACCTTAGGGACAAGCATGGCATTGAAATTAGTGGCAGCAAACAGAAAAGGGATTTGTTGAATTTAGGTTACTATCACGGATACAAAGGATATCGTTTTATTGGTCATGCCAGTAATCAAATACCATTCACCAATTTCGATGAAGTCGTTGGTGTCTATGAATTTGATACAAACCTTAAAACGATTTTATATCCACGAATCATGTTCATTGAAACAGCAATTAAAAATTATACACTAAATACCCTGATTGGAATAGGGCCGGTAGACTTTGATTTTGTTTTTTCACACCTATTAAATGATTATAAGAAAGAAAATACGGGTAATAGTAAGTATAGGGATAAAATGAAAAAACGGCTTGATTTAAGGAATAAAATCCACCAACAAATCAGTTATAATTACTCAGAACAAAAAGCCGTAATTTCACACTTTTTCCATACCAATAAGCCGATACCACTATGGGCAATATTTGAGGTAATTAATCTTGGGGAATTCGGTTTTTTCTTACAATGTTTAAACCAGGACACAAGGATTGCAATCGCAGAGGATTTAGGCATGCATACAACTAACCATAATCAAAATGGTAGAATTGTTGAAGATATCATTTTTCTAATTAAGGAACTGCGTAATGCTGTTGCACATAACTCCGTTGTCTTTGATTGCAGATTCAAAAAGACAAACCCGCCTTCACGCTTGAAGGAATACTTGCAAAGCGAGACTGGTATTACAAATATTACATTTGATAACATTGTGGATTACTTTATCATTGTGATTTTTCTTCTTAAAAAACTTGGAGTAACCAAAACTGAATTGAAACAAATTGTTCGAAAGTTTCATGCGGAATCTGAAAAGCTTAGAGATGCCATACCAATACCGGTTCACACCTCTATAATGGGGTCCGATTTTAGAAACAAAATAACTAGCTTAACGAATTATATTTAGGCTTGTACTTTACGAATAGGACAAACTGTAGTATCATAATATATAACTAATAGCGGTGTACAGCTTCGGCTTACACTTAAGGGGACTGGATGCGTCTGGTCCTCTTTTAATTTTGTCTAAAAATATTACTAAAAACCCACCAAGTGGCTCTGCACAAGCCTACTCAATGGGTTCCGCAATACTTCTCCAATGCATTTATCCATCCAGCCCATAACCAATGGAATCTAATCCATTTTTAATAGATTGCTAGATTAGCAGATTACCTATTTTCCTTTACTCTATACGCATACTCCCTGATATTCTTCCTTTGTCCCTGTACTTTGAAGCGCTCAAACGTCCCTTCTTTAAACAAAGGCATAACCACTCGATCGACAAGGGTTGTTTTCCCCATTTGTTTTCTTTCCAACATAAATGTCAACATCTCTTTCACCGTCCTAGGTTCATGACAGTATTCGAGAAGAGCAGCCACTTCTGGCCCTTTCAAAAATGCTTCATATTTTGCTTTTGCCTTCGCCCGCCGCTCCCTTTCACATTGTTCCTGAAAAGTAGAATACACCTCGTCGGTCGTCCATTCCAACCCAAAGCGCAAATGATACACAATGCTGCCATCTTTATATACAGCCGCATGGTCCACAACATCTGTATAAATCTCGCCGGGAAAGGCTTTTGATTCACTTTTTATATAAGCCTTCAAGTTTTTCATAAAACGCTTGAGTGTTTTTCGTTCTTCTTCCGCTTTCTCCTTCCAATCTCGAAAAGCCGCAAGACTCTCATACATGGCACATAGCTTTTCAGTCAATTGGTCCACTCGTTCTGTATCTCGACCCTGACCATGAAGGCTTTCATCGACCACCTCATAAAGTTCTTGATTTAATACGTTCACTTCTTGTTCTAGGTGCGTTTCTTTGACTTTCTCTTCAGGGGATAAGTCCAACTGTTCAATCGCCTGCTCTGCCTTTTGATAGAAAGTGGAATCTTCATAAATATTTGTTAAAAGGTGTCTAAAATGCTGTTCATAATAGTCTTGTTTAAAAGCCATCGAATCACAAGGATCATGAACATGATAGTGTGGATAGCCCGCTCGGTAACAGACCCAGAAATGTTGATAATAGTCACCATCTTTTTTCGGCCTTTTCTTCACATAATGGACCACTTGTTTGGAACATTCCCCACAATTCATCTTCCCTAAGAATGTTTCATTTTTATTTTCATTAATTTCTGGCAAGGGAGCTGAACGTTTCTTCTTTACCTCTTCCGCTCGCTCATCTAATATCCTCTGTACTTCCTCCCATTTTTTCTTTGAAATGATCGGTTCATGATGTTGTTCAATATAATATTGAGGTTCTTGCCCTTCATTTGGAACGATTTTCTTTTGACCGTTTTGAAGAGATACAGTTTGCTGGAATAAAATATCCCCTTTATAAACTACATTTCTTAAAATGTTTGTAATCGTTCTTACTCCCCAGGTTAAATTACCAGTTGGGCTCGGAAGCTTTTTTTCACTTAAATCCACTGCGATTTGAGACACTGTGACTCCTTTTCTTACTTCTCTAAAGATGCGCCGGACCACGCTCGCTTCTTCTTTCACTATGTGCCAACGGTAGTTATCATCAATCGTATAACCATAGTTCGGTCTTTTCTGATGGATAATACCCCGCTTGGCCATACTGCGGATGCCCCAAGCCGAGGATCTACCCATGCTAATACTTTCCTCTTGTGCAATGCTTCCGAAAATGGATAACATAAGGTCTGCTTGAGGGTCCGAAGTCCATATATTTTCACGTTCAAAGTAGATGTAGGTTGGATTAGGAAGCTGACGAAGATATCTCGTGATTTCCAATGTATCTTGAATATCTCGGCTTAGTCTGGAAACGGACTTAACCAAAATAACGTCAATTCGCCCACGCTCACATTCTTGAATGAGCCGATTCAATTCATCCCGATTTTTCATTGAACGCCCCGATATTCCCTCGTCTGCATAGATGCCTGCAAATTGATAGTTTGGGTTTTTCCAAATCAAATAAGTATAGTATGCGACCTGTGTTTTCAGGCTTGATTGCTGCTCTAAACGGTCAGTTGAAACACGGCAATAAGCTGCTGTTCGCAACGGTTCTATAGTATT
Source organism: Robertmurraya beringensis (assembly GCF_042433785.1). Lineage (NCBI taxonomy): Bacteria > Bacillati > Bacillota > Bacilli > Caryophanales > Bacillaceae > Robertmurraya > Robertmurraya beringensis. The sequence goes on from NZ_JBHLUU010000032.1 coordinate 3,260, forward strand.
TAGTTGGGAAGAAGGTTGTTTATTCACCCCCTCCATCGATGCTTCAATCGTCTGCAATATCGCTTTACTGTTGTTGGGTTCAATCTTCTGTACTTCTCTTTTTGGAATCGATGCTTTCTTTTGTTCCTTTTCCTTAATAAGCAAATCGCCTTTCTCATTCAGTATTTTCAATTCAGAAGTCACCTCCTTTGTTCTTTGGCTTTCTTCAGTCGGTGATGAGTCTATATCTTTTATTAATGGTGAGCCTATGGTCGTCACCGTTCCATCCAACCATTTCACCTCATAGTCTGTTTCAGTAGTTACCGATGCGTTTAAAATCCATGCTCTCAAATGTTCTAGAGTAACTTGTTCGTAAAAAGTCTCCATATTCTGAATGGAATCCAACCATCGAATGGTACTGGTCCGATAAGATCGTCCTTCTTCTATGCTTTCAATATGCACTTCAAATGCACGATACGCTTCTTCTTTTTCCTTCAGCTCTTCATCGGTATCCGTAGTTCGAGCCATCTCCATTTCCGTCAGCCACTTTAACCGATGGAACTCGAAATGGTCTTGTTGATTGGCAACGGTCAGGATTTTCTTTAAAGCACCGATTTGAACATTTTCATCTTTCAAGAACTTTTTCTCAAAAGCCTTTAGCATCATGGTTTGTAATTGATGTTCTTGTAATTCTGGTCCCTCGCAAACACCAGCTTTTCTTGCATTACACCGCCAGATATTACCGATCTTCCTTTTATGAACTCTTATAAGTTTTCCACAATGCTGGCAGATGATTTGTTTCTGAAAAGCATGTGGTTCTGTGGGAGTAGGTCGCTTACGTGGAGATTTATGGTCCAAACTAAACTTTTCCTGAGCCCGATCAAAGACATCAATACTGATAATGGCTGGATGGGTATTTTCAATCGTAATGGGGTCATCCTTGTTAATCGTTTTTTTCTTGGTAAACAAATCAATAGAATGAAGTCTGGCAACCTTATTACCGGTATAGGTAGGATTCTGCAACATATATTTAACACTTTTTGTCCTCCACACTTTTCCGCCCTTCATGGTTGGAATCTCCAGACGTATAAGTTCTCTCACGATGTCTTGGATGGACCAATCTTGTAAATACCAATCGTATATCAAACGAACTACCCCTGCCTGTTCCTCGTTGATTTCAAGGGTGGGCTGTCCATCTTTTGTGATTTTACGATAGCCGTAGGTCGCTACAAACTTTGGCTTTCCTTTTTGCAAACTTTTTTCATAGCCCCATTTGACAGAGGCGGAGATCGTTTCAATTTCTTCTTGTGCCAGAGCTGCATAGGTGCTTAGCAGAAATTGATTGTATTCAACCGAGGTATCTACCTTTTGCTCTTCAAAGTACACGCCGACTCCCTTCGCCTTTAGCTCTTCTACAATCGTGATAAGATGCTCCGCATTCCGTGTGAAGCGAGACACATTTTTGGTCAAAATAAAATCGACACGTCCTTCATGGCAGTGGCGGATAAGTCGTTGTAACCCTTTCTGCTTATTGGCATTCCCACCACTCGTGCCGTTATCAAAATACACACCAACAAACTTCCAGTTCGGCTTACTTCGAATGAGATGCGTATAATGTTGCACTTGGTTCTCTAGCGAATGCAGTTGCTTTTCTAAATCTGTACTTACTCGACAATAAGCAGCTACCTTCACTTCATGGTTTCCGATTAACGGACTTTCTTCCCTTGCCTTGACTGGATCCCACAACGTTCGGACCCACATACCTTTTTGAATTTCATCCAATATAAAAACCCCTTTCCTATAAGTGATAATGGCTCGTGTCCATCTATCACTCACATCCCGAGAACTTTCAAGTTCTTTTTATGGGTGGAAAGAGGTTTATGTTTATTTGATTAAATTTTGCTTATTTCTTCTTGGGTGTCTTTCGTTCTCTTACACAGAGGGTCCGTTTCACCCGGCATTTAAATTGAAATTCAACTATTCGTTCCTTATAAATAATGCCCCGTTCGATTGTCTTTTTGAAAAGCGTTACATCAAAGTCCTCTAGTTTCTCAGTTTCTTCTAATAAGACTAGGAGCGATTGAAATTGCTTTTCTAAATAAAGTTGTTCTTGCATGTTGTCCTCTAGGCTGTCCCGCTCCTGTTGGAGAATTTCTTGTTCATAAATCAAGTGCCTTAATGTCGCATCGTAAATGGCATCGCTGGTGGCGGACTCTCTTGCAGCCAAGTCACTAATGCGGTCGGTTATCGCTTCAATTTGCGTGTTCAACTCCTCCAGCCGTTGTTGTTCCGGTGGCGAGAGGGATGCTTTTTGAATGGCTTGTTTCGCTTCTTCTATTACTTCATCGAGGTTTTCTTTCATTCCCCTCATAATTTTCATAAAGGCATTTTCAAGGTCTGTCTCATGAACATAACTTGTTTTACAATCTTTATAGTCTCGATCTAGCCCTGCAGTCACTCGGCATTGCCATGCAGAAATGTAATACTTCTCCCCCTTCCTGCTTGAAGTCATCCTTCTTCGTATCACCGGCCTTCCACATTCTCCGCAATAGTACTGATTGGAAAATGGGCTGTGTCCGCTAAAGTGCTGCCGGTATTTGTTATCCGGGTCCCGCATCATCAAACTTCGCCTTTTCATTTCTTGTTGAACGGCTTCAAAGGTTTCTTCGCTGATAATGGCTGGGTGGGTGTTCTTTACAAAATACTGTGGTTGAATATCTCGGTTGCGAACGCGTTTATGCGATAAAAAATCAATCGTAACGGTCTTCTGTGCTAAACAGTGGCCTTGGTACTTCTCTTGTTTCAAGATTTTATAAACCGCATCTGACGTCCACGTTTTATTTCCCTTTCCTGTCTTTAATCCATCTCTTGTTAGGCCTTTTGCAATGCTTGGACACCCTTTTCCTTCTAAATACTCTCGAAAAATTCGTCTGACTACTTCAGCTTGTTCCTCGTTAATCACAATTTCTCCGTCCTCATCGGTATCATAGCCCAAGAAGAAGGTAGTCGGCATGTGTACGATACCTTGTTGGAATCTCTTCTGAACGCCCCATTTCGTATTTTCACTTACGCTGCGGCTTTCTTCCTGTGCCATTGAGGATAAAATCGTTAGGAAAAGCTCTGACTTTGAATCTAATGTGTCAATATTTTCCTTTTCAAAGAAAACACCCACGGCTGGCCTTAGACTCTTCAAACGCCTGATAATTGATATGCAGTCAAGAGTGTTTCTCGCGAAGCGACTGATTGACTTGGTCAAAATATAGTCAATCCGCCCTTCTTCACAGTCTTGGATCATTCGATTAAATTCTGTACGGTTCTTCGTCGAGGTCCCTGATATCCCTTCATCTGCATACACATCTGCGAGTATCCAAGCAGGGTTTTTACTTACATAATCTTTGTAATGATCCACTTGGAGTTCATAACTGCTTGCCTGCATTTCTGAGTCAGTGGATACTCGGGCATAAACTGCAATCCGTTTCTTTTGTCCACCAGGATTCGCTTCCGTCCGGCTCGTTCTAGCCTTTGCCGGAATTATCCGAACCCTTGAAGGGCTTTGATGGTTAGTCAATATCATGATCTCCTTTCCCAAAATCAATAATGGTTTCTTTACCGTCAATCCAATGCATACAAAAGGACATTGGTGATATCGCTTTTATGCGAACTACCCATGCCCTTAAAAATGCAGTTTGTTTCATCTCTTCATGTAATAGTTTTATTGGATTTCTAACTGCATCCATTTCCCTAAGCTTTATTAGTGCTGCTTTGCGAAAAGCGACATCCTGATCCAGAAGTTCCCACCATTCTTCTTTTACTCTTAACTCCTTCTCAATAGCTTCACGTTTGCGTGACAGTTCCTCAAGTACTTCTTTTGATTTCTCTGCTTCTGTTCCATTGGCGTTTATAAGGGCTACATTTTCTTCTAATAAAATCCGTTCTAAATCTAAGCGCAGTTGGTTGTAAGAAAAATCTCTTGCGGCGACTGCCCTAGTCAGGTCCTTTTGCATACGATCTATATCAATTACCTTCCTTATTGACCGATAGCGTTCGAGAAAAGCTTCTTGCATTGCTTTTAAAATTATCGTTTCTTGGATTCCTTGCATCTTACAAAGCTCTTTGCTTTTTCTGCTATTTTCACAACGCCATGTAACTCTCTCTCGGCAGACAAATCGGTGCAGATTTCCTCCACAAACTCCACATTGGATTCTGCTCGATAGTGGATAGCGTTTCGTCTTTTTATTAGGATTTGGTTTGTTGCGCCTCTCCAGTTCTCTTTGGACTGCTTCAAATACTTCTTGACTTACAATGGGTTCGTGGTGGTTCTCGATGAAATATTGAGTTCGTTCACCTGTGTTTAATTGCTGTTTATGAGAAAGGTGATCTTCCACATATGTTTTTTGGCAAATAACATCCCCCGTATAATCACTGTTTTGTAGCATTAACTTTAAGGTTGGTGATGACCAGTCTGTGCGTCCGTTCGTTTTTTTATATTTCTTTCTGATGAACTGTTTGCATATTTGGGAGAGTGTCTTGCCGTTCAAGATTTCATTAAAAGCCTCTCGAACAATTTGGGCTTCCTCTTCTACTACAACCCACTCTTTTCTTTCATTTAGTTCATAGCCGAGTTTCTTTACAAAGATCGGTTCACCTCTTTCAAACCTCTTAGTTTTAGCCCAAGTTATATTCTCCGAAATGCTTCTGCTTTCTTCCTGTGCTGTTGCGGAAAGCATGGTCAAAATAAACTCGCTTGCCATATCATCTGTGTCAATATTCTCTTTATCAAATATAATGCGCACTCCAAGTTGTCGCAGTTTCCGTATCGTATTAATTGCGTCAAGTACATTCCTCGCAAATCTTGATACCGACTTGCAAAGAATAAGATCAATTTTCTTTTCGGTAGCGTGCCGTATCATTCGATTAAATCCTGGCCTTTTAGCCATCGATGTTCCTGTTCGTCCATGGTCTGTATAAATGTCAACCATCTTCCAACCCGGTGTGGAGCGAATTAATTGAGTGTAATGCGTTTTTTGGTTATCAAAAGATCCTTCTTGTTCATCTGAAAGGCTGCTGACTCGTACATATGCAGCCACTCTCAGTTGTTTAGGTTTCTCTGGAGGTAGCTCCATTAATGAAATACCACCAACTCCTTGTCCAAATGAACCAAATAATGCTTCTGCCATGCTGTTGCCTCCTTTCAATTTTCATCCTCGTTTCTCAACACTAGGCTTCTTCTATTCAATCATGGCTCCCAAAAAAATCTGCTGAAGTCGCTTTGTATCAAGGTTCTTCAGCTTTATGGGTTATAGTATATATCACTTAGAAGGGGCTAAATAGCAAGAGAATAAGTAGATAAAAATCCATAAAAAAGAGCCGATATGTCAGCACATACCAGCCCTATTTTGTATAGCCTTATTTTAAAAATGCATCAGTAAATCCGGCAGATTTCAACTTCTTTAGTAATGTTTCTGCATTCCCTTTATTGGTGAAGGCCCCCACTTGCACCCTATAAAGTTTTTGATTGTCTGGAGGCTTACTAGATTTAACAACATTCAAAGCACCTACATCAATCCAACTCATAATCCCTGCAGATTCCTTATTCGTCTTCTTATCGACCTTTTTACCTAATAGCACACAATTCTTACCGCCTTTAACAACTGGCTTACCATTCGAAATAATCTGGGTCACTTTATGATAAGAGCCAGTTTTGACCCAAGCTGGGATACTAGCACCACCGGGATAATAAGTACTTGCTGAAGATTTTACCTCCACCACATCTCCCACCTGAATAGATGTTGATTGATTAATAGTAGGTTTACCGCCTGTTTTATTAAGCGCAACTTTAACAGCCGCACGGAAGGAATTCATGCTTTCCCCATGCTTCGGAAACCAATGCATCACATCCCCATGATTGCTTGCAATACCTTTTTTTGCTCCTTCAGAATGGCAAATAATATCTTCTTCTGTTAATTCATATTCCTGGCAAAGCATCACACAAAGATCTACTGCATTCTGCCAAGCCTTTCTAAAATAGGACTCGTTCTTTGCAACATTGTAGCCAACCATCGTTGAGCCTTTACCATAAGAAAAGCCACCCGGTTCGCAAATTTCAAAACCTATGTGCGTATTGTTCCCTGTACCACCGCAATGCCAACCTCTATGGTTCCAAGGTAAGTACTGCCATACTTCTTTATCATCAACAAAAGCATGAACACAAACTTGACGATTGGTTTCACCCGACTTGTACGACTTATTCCAGCGACTAAACCAGTCTGCTGCCATCACACCAGGAGTTGCAGTCGAGTGAACCATAATTCCTTTTGGTGAGATTTTCTTCCCAACTGTAAAACAATCGTTTCTTGTCATATATTTAGCGTTTAGTTTCATTCTTATCTTCTCCCTTGCCATGTAATTGTGCTAAGACATCTTTCAATTTTTGTGGAATTGGAAGCCCGATTCTTGAGCCATTTTCCATTATGCTGATGCCCTCATTGGAGAGATAAAAAAAGATGACGGCTGTTCGAATAACACTGCCCTCACCAATCAGTCGGCTGTCAATGATATGAGCTATCCCGACAAGTATAAAAATAAGGATCTTTTTGAAAATCCCTCGAGCACCAATTTCACTGGAAAGCTCTTTATTAATAATGGCCACCATAATTCCAGTAATATAGTCTACAATGACAAAAATAATAAGAGCATATAAAAATCCATCAAGTCCCCCAAGGAACCAGCCCAACCAACCGCCCACTGCAGCAATTACCGTTTGTAAAACAATCCAAAGTTCTTTTATTGCCATGTTTCTCCCCTCGCTCTCCAATCCGTTTTAATCTATATAAAAAGACGCCTGTGACAAGAGAGCCACAAAGCGCCTGTATTTTCATTATTTAATACGGAGCATAATACACATAACCACTGGCTTTCACATAAAACCCATCCCCAGGAACATAAATAGCTCCACCGAATGTATCCGAATTAGTTGTTGTAAATCCCGGTTGTTCGACTCCTTCCCAAGTCAGACCATCAGCCGATACATAAAGCATGCCTTCATTGAAAAGAGCATATTTCCCCCAATCCTCCATCCAGATGATGTTCTGTGGATTCGGAATTTTGTTATTGGCTAGATTTCCGACATGCGATAGGTTTGTTTCCGTCAGCTCCGTAGCACTATCGTTCATGACACACAAATTCACATGAAAGATTCCACTAACATATCGATATTTCATGACGAAAAGTTTATCGTGAACCGAGCGGACATACATATAATATGTATTTAAATCCTCTGAAATAGTCGTAGACCAAGAACCAGGGCTTGAAGTGCTTGCCGATGCAATCGACCGATCACCTCCAACGATTCCGATAAATCTTCCTTTATGTGCTGTCATATAGCTAAAAATAGGAACGGAAGTCCCGTCAGCACCTACCAAAGTCCAAGCCACTCTTTGTGTTAATGAAGCAAAGTTGTAATATACGGGAGACTTATAATACCACCAACTAACCACTCCGGCTCCCCTATTGCTGTCATATGCTCCAGTGGTCATGGAGTTCTGTGCCCCCTGACAGTAACCAGCATTATACCAGGTGATGCCATCAAATGAAGCGATAATATTGGCCAAGCCTATAATTTTGGCTAAAAACACACCATCGCCTGCCCATAAAATTTCTGGGGCACCGTTATTCCACCAAGAAACATTCACCACGGTCCATTTTCCAGTGGCTTTATTGTAATAGGACATATATGGGGTCTTTGCACGATACACGGCAATCTGTGCGTTCCCATTGTCGTGAACATCAATTCTTGTTTCACTTCCATACTTGGTATAGCCAAAATCATTATAATATTTCCTTTGCCAACTTAAGGTGGGGATGGGAAGAATGAGTTCACCCCTGCCTCCAAAAGCAGTCCAGATGGCTAGTGTATTATTAAAATTACTATGATAACTCATGCCCTATCCCACCACCTTTTTAATTCCAGTAATCCGACCACTACTATCGGTCGTGTAGGTATAACTAGCCTTTTCACCATCGACATACGTAATTTCAAATCTCGAAGTATCCACCAATAAAGTTGATACCTCTTTCAACAGTAGCTCTGAAAAAATATCCTCTAACGTAATACTTGTAATTCTTCCATTGCTATCCGTTGTGTAGTTGTATTTTGCGTGATATTGATGGGTATCTCCCTTTTCCACTTCATAGGTCACATTAATAAAGCCCGCATCCACAGACAGACTTTTTACAATGGTGTAGGATACTCCGAGCTGGTCCATTTTAAATTGAAGCCCTTCAACTGAACTTCCAACATCAGTGAGCGAACTTTCCACTTTACTCATGGAACTTTCAATTCTATAAAAAGTATCTGAAATGCTAGGCTTATAGCGTCCAACCTCAACCCGAATGTCATATCGATAAAAAGGATTGTATTCTAAAGAGATGATCCTCGTTTTGACATCAATACCAAGAGGCTTGAAAACGATATGGACATTATCCCCTACTGCTAGACTCATCAGTTTGAAAAAAGAAATATCATATGAAGAAGCATTTTCTCGAGAATCGTGGGATACAGCTACATTGGTGACGTTTTTACTACCCATTACGAGTTGATAGTCGCTACTGCCCCGGTGTTTGCGAATATTAATCTTGTAGCCATCGTATTCTATTTCGCCACCAAGGATAGCGATATACTGCATCAAAGCTGCCCGTCTTGATACTTCCTGATTAATTTTCATTGTACAGCTCTCAGTAAAATCTACTGTTCCGGCTGAAAAAGGAGTTCCTGATAATAGCTGATTTAATCCAGCCGCAGGAGCTCCCGTAAAATCAAACGCATCTATATTAAAAATCTCGTCATTTAAAATGTAAGAGACATGCTCACACGTGACAGAACAGACTGGAAGGCTACCTTGTAACGACTTCGCTATTTGTACAATTTCAAAATACTGATTATTTAGCTTAGCGAGTTGCTTCGTTTTTAAAGCAAGAGCAGACTTGGCTAGCACAGTAAAGGACAAGGTAAACTCTCCCTCGAGTGTCTCTCTTACATTCGCAGTCATGACCTTTCGAATGGATTGAATGAGTGTATTCCCCGCATAAATGTCAATCACCAATCTGCCCTCCTTTTACGAACCTGCAACTCCTAAGTTTCTAACGGTTACTGTATTTCGATTCCACTGAAGCTGGGCGATAATTCTTGTTAGGACATTGCCGTCAATCGTAAGTGGAATCGTGACATCGAATGTGGTTCCATCCGTCCCTTTTGCAGTAGCGCTTACTTCGCTATTGAGGTCAAGGCCAAAGTCAGTAGGAATGGCTTCTTCCATATCCTTTTCCACACCTTTCATGGCATCTGAAAAACCAACACCAATCCCTTCACCCATGTTTTCACCGATACCAGCAAAAACTCGTGAAGGTGAACGAATCCCAAGGACACCTTTTACACTACTAACGATGCCACCGACAAAACCGCTAACCTTATCTTTTATCCAGCCAATCATGGAAGCAATCCCATTCCAAAGCCCACGTACAATATTCACTCCCACTTGACCGATGGAAACAGCCGCTTTTCCAATTCCAACGATGATTGCAGAAATAATCTGCGGTAATTGCGCCACAAGCTGAGGGATAGCTCGGACTAATCCCGCTGCCAACTGAATGATCAATGAAATACCCAACTCAATAATCTTAGGGATATTCTCGGTAATAAAGGTAATGATTGATGAAATAATAGCTGGCAATGCTTCTATGAGTCTAGGCAGAGCATTGATAATTCCTACGGCTAAACCTTCTATAATTTTAAAAGCCGCCTCCAAAACCATGTCGAGATTGTTTATGATCGTTTCTACAATTAATAGAATCGCTGATACTATGGATGGAATAAGGTTAGGTAAAGCCTCACCAATCCCAGTTGCTAGAGTCACGACCATAGTTAATGCAGCTTCGATTAAGGCAGGGAGGTTGGCGAGAATACCCTCTACCAAACTAAGAACAAGGTAAAGTGCTCCTTCTGTGATTTGAGGTAGAGCCTCTATAATCCCTTGGAGTAGAGTCGTCACGATTTGCATGGCGGAATCAATGATCATTGGGAGGTTTTCTACGATTGCACCAACTAAGGACATAATAATTTGAAGTCCTAACGTAACGAACTGAGGCAATTGCTCTGTGATAAGTTCTGTAATACCGGCGACAGTCTCGCCAATCACCTCTGCAATTTTTTCAAAATCCCCATCTGCTTCATTAATCCCATTCGATAAGCCAGAAAATAAATCAGTGATCCCTGCAGACACTTCGCTCACAGCAGGCAAAAATACGCCTTGTAAGGAGCGTTTTACCCCCTCAATGCCATCAGTCAGGTTATCGTATTTGACCTCTGTAATTTGGGCCAGTGCGTCTCCGCTTGCAATGGTACTATCTTTTATCCCACCAAGAACTGGTAATATACTAGCTTCTAAATCTTCAAACTGTGTACCAAACAACTGCACACCAATTGTGTTTTTAAGAAGCGGATCTTCAATTTCTTGAAGTTTTTGAATGACACTAAAAAAGGCGGCATTGGCTGTTTCCCCACCTTGAGCAAACTGCTTCGTCATTTCTTCTGCATTAAGCCCAAGAGCAGTGAAAGCCTCCATACTTGACTTACTACCGTCTTTTGCCCGGATGTTAAATTCTTTTACGGCATCCCCAACCTTATCAATACTGAAAGCTCCACTTTCTGCCCCCGCTACTAAACTAGCAATAAATTCATCGGCACTAAGGCCAAGTGAAGCATATTGTACGGAGTATTCATTCAAGGTATCTAATAGATCGCCATTTTTATCGGCACCGTTTTGAGCACCAACAGCAATAATGTTATAGGCTTCATCTGCAGAGATGCCAAAGTTTTTCATAAGAGCACTGGCTGCCCTTGCCGATTCCTGCATATCGAAGTCAAAAGTTTTCCTCAAAGCAAAACCGGACTCGGTGGCTTTTTCTAGCTCGTCACCCATGAGTCCGGTTATCTTTTGTACCTCTGATATTCCTACTGCCACATCATCCAAGCTGTCGCCAAAATTATGCTTGTACACATTTTGAGCAATTTCCCCCAACTCCTCAAGTTCGGCACCTGTTGCACCAGTTGAAGCGGAAATTTGATTGACCGCCATATTGTACTCATCGCCGAGTTTAATCAGGCTTGCCCCTGTAGCAACCGCAGCGGTTCCAATAGCGGCTACCGCTGCACCAATCGTTGCTCCGATTCCTTTTAAAACGCCACCCAACTTTTCAAAACGACCAGAAGCATCTTCAGTCTGATCCGCTGCATTCTGTACTTCATCAGCAAACTCCTCAACTTCTCCTTCAGCATCATTGAACCCTTCATTCAACTCTTGTATGGCTTGATTGTTATTCTCAAGTTCCCGCTCCATCTTCATCAGTTCAGACTTTGCGTTATTCAGCTGAATTTGCCAGTTTTGGGTTCGTTTGTCTGTCTCTCCAAATGAATCTGCAGCATTTCTTAATGCGGCTTCTAACGTGCTGATTTTGTCTTTTTGGGCATCTACTGACTTGGTGAGCGTTCCATTTCTTGCTGTAAGAGCTTCAATGGATCTGTCTTGTCGGTCAAACTGCGAGGTTACAAGTTTCATTTCACTGGCTAATACTTTGAAATTTTGATTGATATCCCTCAAAGCATTTTTAAAGTCTTTTTCTCCCTCAACACCAATGCGGAGGCCAAAATTATCAGCCACGACTCCACCTCCCTTCTTCGCAAAGTATCCCTACCTAAATCCCCACTGGAATCACATCATCAATAAAAAGCTCCTGCTTTGGTTTAGCAATGCCAGTAAACTGTTTATGACATTCCCATAAATCCATTAAATAACCCATCGGCATCAGCCACACTTCTTCTTCTCTTCGATCTAGCTGAGCTGTTCCATAATAAAGAAGTCGGATAAACAATTCATCATCACTTACCCGACCTCCACGTTTTTTGATGGTTCACTCTGTATATGCCGTTTTGTACCTTTCAACATACTGGCCATAATTGCGTTTTTGTACTCTGCCAGCTCAAAAGGAGTAGTCAACAATTCAACTTCTTCCTCTTTTAGCAGGTCTTTCTTCAAATCTTTATTTCGTAAATTATGAATTAGGATCGACTGATTCGCTAACAACGTGATGAGCCAAACGATTTCATCTAAAGCCATTTCAAAATCTTTCGTATTCATCAGTTTTGTTCCGAGATTTTCAAGACCGCCATAGCGTTTGGCGATTTCCTTTGTTGCCTTTGTGGTTAGAATCAATTTGTATTCCAATCCACCAACTTCAATGACCGCACTTCTTTCTTCAGCGGCAAAATCAATATCTATCGCTTCATTTCCCATTTTCCATCATCCCCCTATGAAACATTTACTGTCGCAACATTCGACTTAACGGCACTTGCACCAGTTGAATTCAGCACACAGTAATAGTAGTAAGTTCCCGCTGTCAGATCCTTTGGAATGTTAAAGCTTGCTGATGTTTCCCCATTAATAGTTGTTCCACCAGTTGTACTTTCCACCGTATTTTCATACCACTGATAAGTAACAGGATGAATCGTATTTGTGCTTGCAACCACTGATAGACTACCAGAAATGCTACCCTCTACCACATCCGTCAATTCAGCTGGCTGCGTAAGAATTGTAATCATGGGTGTGACGGGTGTAAAATCAGGCTCATAGACAGTTTTGAACCAATTATTGATGGTCTCTAAGGAAACACCATTGTCACTTTCCGTCACTTCTGCCTTCCATGGATGTTTATTTTCACCATCCAGCTTATTTCGTCTAAACACCGTTCCTTCTATGGTGGGACTGCTAAACGTAATCGAATCCCCTTTTGTCGCAAGGTTGGTCGTGGGAATGCTAAAAATAACCCGATAAAGCCAAAAGTAACGGTATTTTCCATTTGATTTCTTGGCACGAAACCCAATCGCCACAGGATTCCCACCATCTTCACTTCTTGAAACCACGACATTGTTGCTGTCGATTTTACTTCCTGTTAAATCCTGGGCTACTAATGCACCGATATCATCGATACCAAGTGTTAACGTCCCGCTCTTAAATTCTTTTACCACTTCAGATGCTCCATCATCCGCATAAAGAATTGCTTCAATTAGTTCCACACTTAGCTCGGCGGTCATCGCTTTGGCGAGGATTTTCGGTGTTCCATAGGTTTCGGTGCCATTTTCGTCCTCTGTGATATTGGCGTAATACAAACGATCCAATCCTATAGTTGCCATTTACCCTTCCTCCATTTCATATTCTTTTAGTACATCAATCGCATAGTGATGATATTTAGTATCATCTTCAAATCCGATATATTGCCGGTCGGTTATTGTTATCTCTCCAACTAAAAGAGCCTTTGTTAATTGCTTTTTTAATGCCTGGTAATTCTTTTTAGTAAAAAGAGAAAGCCTTGCTTCTTCGATAACGGATTGGGCCTTGTTGTCTGCATAAAAATCCAACCTGTCCGACATTGGGGTAATGACGATATACTCTTCAGGTGGCTTTTTAGAAAAAAAGCCTGTTTCAATTGGAACTCCAATGGGCTCAAGTAGCTCCACTAAATCCTTTAACAAACTCATAATCTTTCAATCTCCCTATCCAATGCTTGTTCCATGGCACTTATACAGGCTTTCCTCGTAGCCGATTTGGTTGGTTTTAACCATGGTTTCGGTGGTTGACCGGATTTTCCGTATTCGATAACGGCTGCTTTCAAAGCATTGGAAACACCTTTGCTATCTTTCGTTGTAGGTACACCAACACGAAGATTCCAGTCTCCTTTTGCATCTTGAACAGGTTTTGTCGTTTCAAGTGAGGCTAACAATTCCCCGGTGGATTGAGATGGCTCCTTAGTTCCTTGACCAATTCTCGCTGCTAGATTGTTTTTTGCTTTTTGAATAACAGGCTTGGATCCTTTTTCTAGCACTCTTGGAACAATTTCATCAAAGTGACGATTGAGCTTTGAGATTTTTTCTAAAAATTCATCAGGCATTTTCACCGCTGCTCTTGCCATCCAATCACCCCTTCGAACCTGCAATTCTTTGTGCTAGCACTTCCATATACATCCCACGCTCTTTGATATCCTCCACACTTAAAATGTTGTAACGTTGGTCTTTACAAACAATAATCAAATCTGTTGTAATTTCTATGCCACGAGGTTTTCTAAAACGAAAAAGAGAACTAGCCTCACTAAAGCTAGCCCTGTTTTTCCATGCTTCACTTCCATGCTGATTTTCCTTGTAGGCCCTCATGGATGTGACGAGGAGCTCCTGTTTCGAGACAAACCCTTCCTCATCCCTAATTGATACTTCTTCATGTATCTCTATAAAACTATTCATTTTTCCAATACTCATATGATCACGTCCTTATTTAGACGGAGAAGCATATTAACCACATTCCACACTTGTTTACTCGCTTCCACATTGTCAGCAAAAAAGCCACCAGTGCTACCATCCCGACTCTCAAAAAAGTGGGATGATAGCATAATGACAGCCTGTTCAGTGGTTGGGTGCATTGGGTTTTCTTTATAAAAACCATCTGGTTTCTTTTGATAACTCTCTGCATAGGAAACAGCGGCAGTGATAAAGCTGGAAAGCAGGGTGTCATCTTCATCATGGTTTAGGATTAGGTTTTGTTTTACCTTTGGCAATAAATCCTCCATCACTGAATCCCCCTTATTTCATCAAACCAGCCGCTTTTAGTTTGGCTAAAAGAGCATTAAAATCGGCAACAAGACCAGCAACATCAGTCGCAGTAGAATCCTTTTGATTTACCGCAGGTTGTAATTGAGCTCCATCGAATAGAAGTTTCCCATCAGAAGCAATTTCCAAAGTCCCACCGATAACTGTTCTCTCGCCGCCTTGTTCCGTATAATTTTTTACATTACTCATGGCTATCACCTACCCTTTCTGTTGCAGCACTTTGATTGCTTCAGGGAGGATTAGTTTCCCGTCAACCCGCTGTGTGGCTTTAAATCCAACTTGGCCCGTTGCGGCATACAGTTCATTTAACCGCTGGAAGGAACGACCTTGGCGATCCGCTACCCAATAGTATCCGAAATCACCAAATGCAACGGTCTTGGCTCCCGCTTCAACCGTTGGTACGTAGGCGGAAGTTTTCACTGGTCGATTTAAAATCGTATCAGGTTGTCCCGCTTGAATGGATGGTTGCCATAGGTACTGGCCATTTCCATCTTTCAATTTTCGAATCAGTTTGACTGTCGCATCATTCATAATAAAGATAGCCTTTTTACGATAAGGGGATTTTAATGAATAAAATAAATCCATAATCTCATCAACTGAAATGGCGGTTGTAGAGGTACCAGTGACCCCAAGTTCAGCGCCACCCGTTGCATTAAAAATGCCAGTCGGTTTTCCGGTGCCGTCTCCTACAAAGAACGCTTCTTCTTCCTTAGCACCAATCCGTCTGGCAAATTCTTTTGCAATATACGCTTCTAAATTGAATACGCTGTCGTTCAATAACTCTTCTGATACTTTGATCATCGTTGCAAGCTTATAAGCCCCAATGGAAACTTGACCAAAGCTATCATCTGATTCAGGAATCAAGCCTTCCTCATCCACCCATGAAGCTGTTCCCTTTGAGGCAACGACTGGAATTTTCCGATCACCTGAAGAAGTCGTGATGACCTTCGCTAATGAGCGGAAGATGTTCTCTTCTTCTAAAGATTCAATAAGGGTACGTTCAAACTCATCCGGAGCTAGGTAACCCCCTTCAGAATCCGTTCCAACCTTTAATGCATTTTGTACATCATAATTGCTTTTGTTTCTCATCGCTCTCCAGAATGCATTTCTGTATTCATCGGTTGCTCGTCCTGTTTTTTGCCCTTCAACACCCGCTGGTTTAGAAGTAATCGGTTGATTGATTGGCTTGGAAAGTTCTAAATCAATGGCCTGTTGTCGTTCTAATCGGTCAATTTCTTTCCCTAAATTAACGACTTCTGTCTCCATCTTTTCATAGGTTGCAGTATCCTCTGCGGAAAGTAGTCCATTTTCTCCTCTTTTCGAATCAAGAAAGGCTTTCGCACCTTCCCATGCTTTTGCTCGTTTTTCACGTAGTTCTAAAACTTTACTCATCCAAATCTCCTCCTTAATATTTCAAGAGTTCTAATCTCTTGTCTAAAATGCTGATATCAGTACCTGTTTTCTTTTCCTTTTGCGGCAGCTTGTGTAAAAATGAATTCACCACAGCCATCTGACTATAGATGATTCCTTCTTCTGGAGAAGCTTGGGCACTTTCGTTTGCAAAAAGGATGCCATTAGCAAAGCCAAGCTCCATTGCCTTTTTGGAATTGAACCAGCTTTCCGCATCCATTAAGCTTGATAGCTTTGTCCTAGGTAAACCCGTTTTCAATTCATAGGCATTGATGATGCTTTCCTTTACCTCACTCAACATCTGAATGGCCTTTTTCATTTCAGCTGTATCTCCAAAAGCTATCGTCATCGGATTATGGATCATCATCATTGAAACAGGCGACATTAGCACTTCTCCACCCGCCATCGCAATAACGGAAGCAGCACTTGCAGCTATCCCATCAATTTTTACAGTGACATGACCCTTGTAATCCATCAGCATGTTATAAATTTGACTAGCGGCAAACACATCACCCCCAGGAGAATTAATCCAAATGGATATATCCCCGCTCTCATTGAATAGTTCAGATTTAAATTGCTTCGGTGTGACTTCGTCGCCAAACCATGTCTCTTCAGCAATGACACCATCAAGAAATAGTGTCCGGCCATCTTCGTTTTTGACCCAGTTCCAAAACTTTCTCATGGCTTATCCCTCCTCATACTTTTCTGTCCATGCTCCGGCCTTTGACATATCTACAAAATTCCCGTTCACTAAGTACTTGGATCCACCCTGCTCTTCAGGGATTAAGTTCATCTCTTCTAGTTCTCGGATGTCATTCGCAGACATCACTCCGTTTTGCCGCATGATTTGATAGAATTGCGCTCTTGAACCTGCATCTCCTCGGAGTCGCCCATTCAGATTAAATTTGATAAAGTATTCCTTCTTATCTGTTTCACTTAACAGGGCCTTCTTCATGGACTGTTCAATTCTAGTTACCCAAGGCATGATTGTATTGTCGATAAAGCTAATCGATTGATGTTCAATATTACTAAAAGTCGCTTTATCTAGATTGGCCACAAGGTGAGGTGGAACTCTAAAAATCCGGCAAATTTCTTCAGTCTGAAACTTCCTTGTTTCCAAAAACTGTGCTTGTTCTGGTGGAATACCGATACTTTGAAATTTCATCCCTTCTTCAAGGACAGCAATTCGATGGGCATTGTTAGATCCTTGATAAACTGCATTCCAGCTTTCCCGTATTTTCGATGGATCCTTAACCACACCGGGATGTTCTAATACACCACCAGGATTGGCACCATTAGCGAAGAACCTAGCTCCATACTCTTCGGTTGCCAAGGCCATTCCAATCGCATTTTTAGCCATAGCAATCGGTGAATAACCAACTAGTCCATCAAAGCCAAGCCCAGGAATATGAAGCACTTCCTCACTTCGAAGGATGACCGAACCCGTGTCTTTTCGGTATTCATAATAAAGTTCCCCTGTAGAAGTTCTATCTACCGCCATCCTATCTGGAAGTAAAGGATAAAGAGATAGTACATTTCCTCTGCCATCCCGGATAATCTGGGCGTAGGCATTTCCCCATAATAAAAGATGACTCATCAGTGTTTCTCTAAACACGAACGAAGTCATCTCGGCATTTGGCTCATCATGGAGCTTGTAATATAAACTGTTTTCTACTGCTTTTTCCTTCCCATTGTCAGTGTATCTGTATAGATGTAGCGGGAGACTTGCAATGGTTTCTGCTAGAATTCGTACACAGGCATAAACTGCAGTGGTTTGCATTGCTGTTCTTTCATTGACTGTTTTTCCACTTGTGGTACCACCAAAGAAAAAGCTGTAGGTACTACCCACAAAGCTGTTCTTTGGACCATCTCTTGATTGAAAAAGTCTAGATATCAATGGTATTTTCATTCACACACCTCCTTGCTGGCAGCAATTTATAAGATTAAAATCCCCCGACCATCATAAACACTCTCTCGATTCTCATTCCGAATAGCCCGGTCCAACGCCATAATCATAGCCACAGCACCGTCAATTCGTTCAGTACTCTTCGATTTATCCGGCTTTATGTTCCCAGCATCGTCGGTTTTAACAAAAATGTTATCCATCATCCACCTTAATACTGGATTTCCACCATGTATGATTCTCTTCTCGAGGGTTATTTTCATCAACTCTTTTGAAGCAGGTGACATATCCTTGTACCCTTGTCCAAATGGAATAACGGTAAAACCCATCCCTTCTAGGTTTTGCACCATTTGTACGGCACCCCAACGGTCAAACGCAATTTCTTTTATGTTATATTTTTTCCCAAGTTCTTCAATAAAAGCTTCAATAAAGCCATAATAAATGACGTTCCCCTCAGTCGTTTTGATATAACCTTGTTTTTCCCAAACGTCATAAGGAACATGGTCTCGCCTTACCCTCAACTTTAGGTTTTCATCTGGAATCCAAAAATGAGGAAGTACAATAAATTTCTCATCTTCTGTCCTTGGTGGGAAAACCAACACAAATGCTGTAATATCCGTTGTACTTGATAAGTCAAGGCCAGCATAACATTCTCTTCCACGAAGGCTATCAAAATCAACAGGATCATCACAAGCATCCCATTTCTCCATCTGCATCCAGCGGGTTGACTGCTTTACCCATTGATTTAGCCGCAGCTGCCGGAAGATATTTTCTTCGGCTGGGTTTTCCTTTGCACTTATATAAGCATTTCTTACTTTCTCTATATCAATGGTATGGCCAAGAGATGGATTGGCTTTGTACCAGTTCTTTTCAACAGACCAATCATCGTTATCTTCAATTCCATAAATCACTGGATAAAATGTTGGATCAATCTTTCTTCCTTCCAAAAGGTCCATCGCTTTTTGATGTACTTCATAACAAATCGAATTTCGATCCGTTCCTGCAGTCGTAATCAAGAAAAAGAGTGGTTGCAACCGTGCATCACCAGACCCTTTAGTCATAACATCGAATAACTCACGGTTAGGTTGGGCGTGTAGTTCATCAAAAATAACGGAATGAACATTAAGACCGTGCTTCGTATAAGCCTCAGCTGATAGTACTTGATAAAAGCTGTTCGTTGGCTTGTAAACCAATCGTTTCATGGACATAACAGGTTTGATTCTTTTTTTCAAAGCGGGGGACTGCTCCACCATTTCAACGGCAACATCAAAAACAATCGATGCCTGTTGGCGATCAGAAGCACATCCATAAACTTCCGCTCCCCATTCACCATCACCACATGTCATTAATAGGGCAACCGCTGCGGCGAGCTCACTTTTCCCATTCTTCTTTGGAATTTCAATGTAAGCAGTGTTGTATTGCCGATAGCCATTATCCTTAACCGTACCAAAAATATCTCGGATGATTTCATCCTGCCAAGGCAAAAGATCGAAAGGAACTCCACGCCACTGCCCCTTCGTATGTTTTAGACAATTGATAAAGTTGACGGCATGTTGGGCTTTTTTCTCGTCATACAACCTTAGCCACCACCTTTAAAGAGCATGAACTCCATCGGATCATCAGCGTCAATTGGCTTGTCCGCCACAATTCTACTTCTCGATGAAGGAGTTAATCCGAACTGCTCACAGAACCGATTCATGATTTTTAAATAGCTCTGGGCGATGGAAACCTGCGGCACCTGTTGCCAATATCCTGAAGGGGTTTTGACAATGGTTCCATGCTTGGTGATAAACTCTTCTGCCTCTTTCCATCTGGCATACGCTTGGCAATATCCAGCAAAGGCAGCCATATCTACTTCAGTCAGGATTCCTAATTGCTCTAGTTGTTTGACCATTCTTCGCCACTCTTTCTTGGCTTCTGGTTCCAGCCAAGATGGGCATCTTGGTGCTTTCTTTTCAGGCTTCGGTTCTTTCTGATTCAGATCTCGCTTCCCTGGGTTGCCTTCTAATGCCTTTAGTGCAGTTGGCTTTGGTTTCCTTCCACGTTGAGCCACAGGCGCCACCTCCTTTCAAATTTTGCATAAGAAAAGAGCCTACCTCCTGATAGACTCCAATTGATTCATTCCCTTAGTTCTTCCATATTTCCATTCTGAATTCTCCTCCAAAAACCATCCAGCGTACTTCCCCATCTTCAAGTTTTAGGACTAGTATTCCCGGCAAAAGATACATCTCATTTTCTTGGTATCCCGCTTCTGTCAATTCTCGCTTTTGCTGAAGTAAAAGTTCCATCCCTCTCACTGCATTAACGTTCCCTTGCAGCATCTGAACTATATCTCTGGTCATTCAAACAACCTCCCTGTGTTTTGGTATGTCTATACATCACTCTAAACACAGGGGTTATCAAGTTAATTATCACCTTTAATGCCTTTATAATTGTAGTTGCCTTTCTTAAATTCCTTATGTTCAGCTTCGACCGCCTCACCATAATCAGCCCGCTTGGATTCCTTATCCTTGCACGTTAAGCAAATGCAATCGGTATTGTACATGGACATAATCCGTCCGCCCTTTAAGCTACTGCCACAGCGATCACAATGTGTTTGTGTGAAAAATTTATCCATCATGTTTCACCTCAGAACTGTACTTCTTCCTTGTTTCCTTAATGAATGCTTCAAGGGCACTAGCTTCCGGATCCAAGTCCTCTTCACTGTTCCAAAACTGGTCCAGATCCTCTAGTAAGTCGAGAATGTTAAGCACTCCTTCTTTAGCATCCGCTTCACCAAGGACGACCTCTTTTTCAATGATGGTTGCCTTAAGTCCCTGAATCATTGCTTGGTAGATTTGCTCATTCATTCGGTTCACTCACCTTTCTAAAGGCTCCGCTTCCTTCAAGGTTTTGCAGTAGCACCTTTCTTGTCGTTTTGTACTCAGGACCATTCATTCCAAGTCTTATCAACCAAGTTCTAAAGGCATATTTCGGATTGTCATCCTGAGCCCGTTTAAAGGTTGCTCGCTTTTGCTTTTTGGCATTTTGGTTAATGAATGCGGTGAGGTCTTGAAATGCGGCCACCTTCTCTGAATCCAAATTTTGCGCCGCTAGTTTGATAGTGAATGTTTCTTTTTCAAAATCAAAAGCTAAACCTGGTATTCTCTCAAGGCTAAGTTCATCAAGTGCCTTCTTAAACTCTTCAAAGGTACTCGTTTCCTTTTCGCTCAAATCCTCTGGGAAGGTTTCATCCATCAGCAGCTCGCTTGTTTCAAAGGCCATCATGATCAGGAGCTGTTTGCTATAAAGCATGTTTACTAGATTTCTTAATGTGTTTCCGGTGTGGCCCTCGAGCGGGAGCGTTACCTCAATCTCATCCAAATCAAGAACCGCTGGCTGTTCCTCACCTGTTTCTTCTTCAGGCTCTGGCGGATTAGTTATCTCTTCAAAGGTTTTCACTTCTCCGGCTGAGTTTGTAATCGTGCCCTGCCTGTCAATGGTGTAGGTTGCATCCTCGGTTATAATTTCGTAGGCAAAGGTTGGAACGTTTAGATACTTGGGTTTCACTCCTAAAAATTCTCCTAGCTTTTTGACCATTTCTTTTCGATCCATTTTTACTACCTCCTGTGTTTTGGTGTAGTACATATATCACTCTAAACACAAGTAATAGCAAGTCATTCCTGATCAAAATGAGTATATTTATAGACCAATAGAAAAAGGCCCGTTAAGGCCACCACTTTAGTCGTTTTCAATTGCTGTATATCTTGGATAACTATAGCCTTCACTGTTTACTAAAACTGTTTCACAAGTTTCTTTATTGATGACTCTGATGCATCGAGCCTCCCTATTCGAATTCATTCCACCATCTTCTTCTGTGATCCAAGGCTGGTCGTTAAAGAAGTCTTTAGCAAAGTTATGAAAATCGTTATCTTCTAACTCCACTTCTTTTGTTACGATGTATGTTTGACCTCGCTGTCCTTGCTTCATAGCCTCTTCCGTGATTTCCTTCAGCTCAACTAGATTACTAATTTTCCTTCCAAACAACGCTTTCATTTCATCATCACTCCACCTCAACGTATTCCATGATGATTTGGAGGGCTTCACCATAGGAACTGGATTCCATCACCCGCTCACTGACTTCTTTAACATGTTCTTCTTTCCCAGCTTCTTTCAGCGCCCTACTCACTCGCCCAAGAATGGAAAAGATATTGCCATCTTCACCAATAAGTTTGACTGATGGTTTTCGGTTCACTTCCATCACTCTGCCTCCAATCTCTTCAAGGTAGTAGCATATTGCCATACATGCCTGAGGTATTGCAACTTAGTTCGTCTATAATATTTCATCTAATACAGGTTTGGGAACATCTGAATACGATAGCTTCTCTCCGTCTCTTTCCAGATAAACATTCGCATCCGTTCCCACATGTTCGATATACCGTTTGACAATCGCATCTGCATATTTTTCATCTAGTTCAATCGTATAGCAGATTCGATTAGTTTGTTCACAAGCCATGAGAGTGGAGCCACTCCCGCCAAAAGGATCCAGCACGATGCAGTTACTCATGCTACTGTTTTGAATCGGATAGGCACACAAGTTAACCGGCTTCATTGTTGGATGGAGTGCATTCTTCGATGGTCTGTCGAAATTCCAAATGGTACTCTGCTTACGATCGGCATACCAATTATGCTTCCCATCCTTTAACCAGCCAAATAAAATCGGTTCATGTTTCCATTGGTATGGACTTCTTCCAAGAACCAGACTCTGCTTGGCCCAGATGCAAACACCTGATAAGTAAAAGCCTGCATCCTTGAAAGCCTTTCTAAAGTTGTAACCTTCCGTATCCGCATGGAACACATAGATGGATGCATCCTTTTCCATACTAGCAGCCATATTCTTATAGGCTTTGAGTAAGAAGTTATAAAACTCTTCATCTTTCATATTATCGTTCTGGATACTGCCTGCTTGTGAAGAATAATTGACGTTGTAAGGCGGGTCCGTTACGACAAGATTTGCTTTCTGGCCATTCATAAGAACTTGATAAACTTCTGGATCTGTACTGTCCCCACAAACTAAACGATGCCTACCAAGTAACCACACGTCACCTTTTTGGGTAATAGCTGGTTCAGCTAATTCCTTTTCGACATCAAAATCGTCTTCCGTTATATCTTTATCATGTACCTCATTAAAAAGCTGGTCGATTTCTGGTGGGTCAAAACCTGTGAATGAAACGTCGTAATCCAAGGACTGCAAATCCTGAATGAGATCTGCTAACAATTCCTTGTTCCATTCCCCGCTGATTTTATTTAAAGCGATATTGAGAGCTTTTTCTTTTGTCTTATCAATATCGATAACTACACAGTCTATTTCTGTAAACCCTAACGTCTTTAAAACCGTGATTCTTTGGTGCCCACCGATCACCGTCATATCCTGATTGACAATGACAGGTTCTACATAACCAAATTGCTCAATACTATTTTTAATCTTTTCAAATTCACTGTCCCCCGGCTTTAGCTTTTTTCTGGGGTTATAACTAGCAGGAATCAAATCATCAATGGTCAGCTTTTTAAATTCCATCTTCTTCACTCCAAAATCTATATTTGATATAACAATCATGGCTGCAGAACTTCCGCTTCTTATTTCCGTAGCAACTAAAACTTCCCCCGCATTGTGGACACGTATAGTTATAAGTAGCGGTTTCCCTTTTCTTTCGTGCCTGAGGATTTTCATTCCACCATTTACGGCGGCATTCATCTGAACAAAACTTCCGAACTCTTCCTCGACCCTTTTGCTTAAGCAGTTTACCGCAGGAGGAGCAGAGCACATGGTTTTTCATTTGTTCTTTCACATTTAATGAAACAACTTTTGCGTCGCCTTCAAGGCCATTATGCTTACAAAAAATACGCACAGTATCACGGGATTTCCCCAACACTGTAGCAATCGCTTTATAGCCAACACCTTTGAGCCTTAGTGCATAGATTTGTTGTTTTTCGCCTTCAGTCACCGCTCCCACTCCTTTCTGCGTAAACAGTATTTGAAAGGGCAATAAAAAAACGCATAATTCAGCTATTCAACAAGCCAAAACATGCGTTTCGTTCGTATTTTTTGTTTATCGATTAAAACTGTTAAAACCCAGTCCCGCCAAGGGACGAACGCCATTTTTATCATTTCCTCAATCGTACCTTTTCGCAAAATTAAAAGTACTCCAAACCCTTACCACCATTGAGGCGAAGCTCATATTCAGTCCTTCAAGAGTAACCCCCCTTGTTTAATTCCGCGAAAATTCACGTGAAGGGGGCGCGCGGTCGCCATATAAAAGGTTGTAGAGATTTGACCTCCCCTACCCGTCCATTAAAAAGTGTAGATTGGATACTGATCTTCTGTTCTTGTCTTACGATCATGACATCTCTTACACAAAGACTGCCAGTTCTTTTCATCCCAGAACAGTCTCTGGTCTCCTCGGTGTGGTCTGATGTGGTCAACAACCGTTGCTTGAGTCAGCTTCCCTTTCTGCTCACAGTGTTTACAAAGAGGGTGGGCGTTTAAGAAACGCTTGCTCGCCTTCCTCCATCGGTTATCATAACCACGCTCGGTTGCGTTTGCTCTATCATCTACATGAAGCTTTGCATGAAACTCACAGTACTTGTCGTCCGTTAACAAAGGACAACCGTTGTGTTTGCATGGCTTCTTTGGTTTCATTGGCATTGCTCTCAACTCCGTTTAATCCTATTAAAAAAGCCCCGAAGGTAAGTTCCTTCAAGGGCTGTATCATTCTATTTCTATAGCTTATACTCTATCACAGGAAGAGGGTGGCTTATAATGGCTTTTCATGGCGTGTTTCAAAATCCAAACAAAAACCCTTAAAGAAACTGGATCCTTCAAGGGTGTTGTGAATAATCTTCTTTTTCATATGCATTCCACCGGGCTACTTTCTAATCGTTCCGTTGCTTCTTTCAATGCCTTTCGATGCAACCGATAGACCCACCGTACATCATACCCCATGATGGCAGCGACTTCTTCCCAAGTGCTACCACTAAGATAACGAAGCTCAAGTAGTAATCGGTACGAGTGATTCTCAATTTCAGATACAAAGGTTGCCAACTCACGTTTTAAATCAATCAATTGATCAATGTCGTCATTGATTTCCTCTTCAAGGCACATTAACTTAACGAGAGCACTCTCCATCGGTGATTGTTGTTTTGTATTTTGTACTTTATCATCCTGAAGGACGGATGTTGTTTTTAAAGCAAGGTCTCGTAACATCGAAACCTGTTCTAGTTTACTGTTTATTCTTTGATCAAGCTGAAAAGCTTGGGATAAATACTCTTTTGCATTCACCGGCGATTCCTCCCTCTTTACAATCCATGTGGCAAACCTTCTTTGTATTGGTTCATCCTTGCCTTGACTGCTTCAATCAGTGCAGCTTGACTCACATCTTTATCTTCCAATGCTTTCATCACTCGCTCATCAATCGTATCCTTTGCAATAATGTGATGAATGACTACTGTTTGTTTTTGCCCCTGCCGCCATAGTCTTGCATTGGCTTGTTGGTAGAGTTCGAGGCTCCAAGTTAAACCAAACCAAATGATAATGTTCCCACCTGTTTGAAGGTTCAGCCCATGACCAGCTGATGCTGGGTGGGCTAACATAACTTGAACCTTCCCTTGATTCCAATCCTTGATATCTTGATCTGTTTGAAGGATCCTCGGTTTTAGTTTCTTTAAATGCTGTAAAATCCTGTCCTTATCATGCTGATAACCATAAAACACAAGAACCGGTTTTCCGTTAGCTGTTTCAATCAATTCATCCAACGCTTTTAACTTTTCATCATGAATTGGTTTCACTTCTCCGTTTTCATCGTAAACAGCACCATTTGCCATTTGTAATAATTTATTAGCAAGGACGGCAGCGGAACCAGCCAAGACATCTGCTTCTTCGATTGATAAAATTAGTTCTTTTTCTAATCGGTCATACTGCTCCTTCGTCTTCATAGGAAGTTCCACCGAAATCACATTATTGATTCTGTCCGGCAGCTCGAGGTAATCCTTGGCCTTCATACTCACACAAATATCAGAAAGCCTTTCATGTATTGCGTCTTCCGCTCCCTCTTTTAATTTCCAAGTATAGACAATCATTTGGTTTCGTTTATCCGGTAAGAAATATTTCTCACGATATCCTGTGACTGTTTTACCCAGTCGTTCTCCACCATCTAGTAAATAAATCTGTGGCCACAAATCGATTAAACCATTCGGTGCAGGTGTTCCAGTTAAACCGACTATTCTTTTAATAAACGGCCTCACCTTTTTTAAAGCTTTAAACCGTTGGGCCTTCGAAGATTTAAAGCTGGACAACTCATCAATGACTACCATGTCAAATGGCCAGTCCGAATCAAATCGTTCTACAAGCCATGTTACGTTTTCACGATTGATGATGTAGATGTCAGCTTTTCTATATAAAGCAGCAACCCTTTGCTTTTCACTGCCGAGCACTTTGGAAATTCGGAGCCCTTTCAGATGATCCCACTTTTCCACTTCTTCCTCCCAAGTTGTACTGGCTACCCGAAGCGGTGCAATGACCAAAACCTTCGCCACATCAAAGTAGTCATACATTAGTTCCAAAATGGCGGTTAGAGTTGCTATCGATTTCCCCATTCCCATTTCGAGGAAGAGAGCTGATTTCTTTTTATCAATAATCCACTGGGTAGCATAAGCCTGGTAATGATACGGTTTATATTTCAAGGGTTCATCTCCTCCAGCATTCGATCGACCGCCTCATAGCTACCAATCTTAAAAACTTTAAAACCTAATGCTTCCAGCTGCTTTTTCCTTTTTCGTTGTAATGCTCGTAGCTTCTTAGCCGGTGCCTTTAATTCCACAAAAGCAATCTTTGAACCGTTAAAGAGTACCAACCGATCTGGCACCCCTGCAAAACCAGGGGATACAAGTTTCAAAGCCAATCCGCCTTCTTGCTTCACTTTCATTTTTAGCCTTTTTTCTATACTCGCTTCATTCATCTATCGATCACCCCTAAAATAAATGTTTACAGCTAAATCCCAGTATTCATAAGGCTTTCAGCTTTCTCGTAAACAAGTAAACATAAAAACAGTTAACCTACACATATATGGCTATTAGGCTATATAAGCTATATATGTTATTCTCTATTTCTTCTTTATATAGATAGTTATGTTTATCATGTTTACAAAGTATATAAGTAAGATGTAGTAAGGGCTTGAGGTGTAAACAATAAATGTTTTTTAAAGTTTACCTGTTTACAAATCCTCTCTTCTAAATCCTCTTTGTGTTCCATAACTATTATCAAAACGAACAGAGCTCACTCTTTTCCAGCCCGGTGTATGCTGAATAATCATATTAATTTCTTTGGCATCATATCTGGTCATAATGGATATATCTTTTTGAAATAGCTCTTCCCACACCATTTGAGCACACACCTTATTTAACTTCATTGTTTTTTCTGGCTGGCTTTCACCCTGATCCATATGCAAATAGGTTCTTCTAGTACCAATATCTAGTTCATACCAATTCAACGGAACCGCAGTTTCTAAATACTTTCTAATGCTCTCAGCAATTGGATTTTCCTGAGTATGAGCGGTCTGAAGTTCATAAGCTTTTTCTTCAATTTCTTTACTCAAAGCCAAGGTCTCTCCCTTTTCATACAGCACCTTTGCCTCCGCCCAAATCTGGTCCACTTCCTCTTCCGTTAAATCATCCCACATGTTTTTCCTACCGCCACCATTAACTGTTATGGGTAAAAAGCGGCGGTTCCCGGTAGGATCATTTAAAAAATCATAATCATTGGTTGTCCCAAAAAACACGCACTGCCGTTTAAACGTTTCATTATGTCTGCCATAAGCAACTCTAAAGGTATCCTCGGACTTAGAAATAAAATGCTTTACTGCTTCCGTATCTGCTTTCTTTGTTGCCGTCAGCTCGGCCATTTCTAAAATCCATGCACCCTGAAGCTGTTCATAGGCTTCTTTGCCCTTCACAGTAATCAAGGAATCCGAGTGCCATTCCTTACCTATAAGCTTAATAATGTAACTTTTCCCCACACCTTGAGGGCCAACAAGTACCACACAGTAATCAAACTTGGCACCCGGTCTATAAACCCTTGTCACTGCTGCAAGCATAATTTTTCGAGTAAATGTTCGGACGCACTCATTATCATCAGCACCAAGATAATCTACCAGTAAGGTTTCAATCCGCTCCTTTTCATCCCAAACGAGTCCGTCTAAATAGTCCTTAATCGGATGAAAGGCATACTTCACCGCCACTTCACTCCAAGCATCCGCAATAACACCCGCTCCTTTAATGCCGTAAATAGAGTAAAGGTAATTTCGTAAACTGGCATCATCGCTATCGGACCAATATTCACCCCGTTCGACACCCCGCCAAGGCAAATCATCTTTTATGACCACCCGGTGGACGAAGTCATTCAATGCGATTCGGTCTTTTAAAGCTGGGTCATTTTCAAGAATGAGGATGACATTCGGTGCACTGGAGACGATGTTCCCTTTTTGATCCCTTGTTAACTCCGTTAGCCATTCCATGTCTTCATCTTCAAAATCATCAGCAGCAAGGCTTAACTGTTCTTTACCGAGTGTCAGTTTGACCTGCTTGTCCTTTAAAGCTTCCTCTAACATGGCTTTATAGGAAGGCAAGCGATTAATAGGAGTTCCTTCTTTCACCGTTTCATCAAGCTCACCAAATAAATGCATTCGAACTAAATCAAATGCGTTACAAAGCCTTCCACCAATAGGGTCAGTAGAATGGTGAGAGTAGGCAAAGTCACCATCTTCGTATATCACCAATCCACCAGCAGTGGAACCAGCTGAATACGTATATCGGTTTGAATCCTCACAAGGAACGTAAATATCGCTTAAATATTTCTCAATCACATCGGTGACAGTGTAAGTCCGGCAAAAAGCACCGACCACACCTTCTTTGGATTTAGGATCACCTTGCTTATCAGCGAGCTTCTTTCGCTCGTGAACAGTTCTCGAGCTTTCGGGCCAATAAGAGGAATCTCTCCAATCTGGATATCTCGCCAAAACAGTATCTGGATCAATCCACGGCTCGTCCAGTACTTTAAACACAAACTCTCCATCAGATGAAGTCGATGGCCAATACATCAGTCGGTGCACTTGATAGGTGGTATCATCGAAAAAATCAATTCCTAGGTCAGCGGCAATCCTTCTGGCAATCGGTACGTATTCATCGGCAGTAACAGGTCTGGATAAAGGAATGACTAGTCTTAACCTTGGATTCTTCGGATGGTGTTTATGAGTAGAATACATGGCGCACCCGTAACCAAACATGGTCTCAACAGATGCCCATAAGTCCCCTTTCACAAAGTCAGCATCAAGGGAAACAATCTGCCGCCAAACCACACTGTCATGCTTTCTTCTGCCACCCTTCAGCGTTCCACCGACAAAGCCACCTACATCCTTAATTTCATCCTGTTTTGATTTGGAAAGCTTTTTATATTCCTCATATGTTTCGTGTGTTCTAACCGTATTGTTTAATTTCTGAACTACCTCAGACCAGAGCATATCCCGATTTTTCCAGTTCAGTTCTTTTCTGTTTCTTCCGGTTGCGATCGTAAGATTTGCATCATGTTTTATACTATGGCTTCTTCTTTCACTGAGCTCTTTCACATCTACCAGCCCTCCTTCGTAACACAGTACCCAGGCCCTTTTTGGCTCCTTCCAAATCACCGGAAAGAGCCTGACCTTTCAATGTTTTCATTGTTTGTTTTGGTAGTATATCTTTGTATCGTTTCAGGTACATTAGTAATTTCACTGTATCCATGTCAGCCAATCGCCATCGCTCCTATCCGAATGTTAATCTTTCTTGTAATAGAAGGTTTCAAAGCTATCCGCCCCAAGAGGTAGACCAGGTGCCCAATTAATTGATTGGCCCATTATGTTTTCTACCTCTTCCATTGACCCGGTTCCGATAGGAACATCAAGGATGACTTCATCATGAACATGAAAGTTAATGCGATACCCCACTTCATCCAACCGCAGCATGGCAACAGCAAGACAATCCCTAGCAATGGCCTGAATAATATTCTCCGTCAACTTCCCACCATAAGTAGGAATCCTTCCCCATTGCTTAGAGCCTTGTTCCGTTCCTTCATACGTAAGTTGCTCTTTTCCAAAACGCTCGTCTATCCCGATTCTTGGTCTAACATAAGCGAGGGACCGACCAGATGGCAGTGTAATAAATAGAATACCTTTGGTGTAATGAAAGGTAAGTCCATACTGCATTTTCACCACCGCTTTTTCTTTCACTGCTTTGATAGCTGCCGCTTCGATTCCCCACCAAAGTTTCACGATATTCGGATTAGCCTCTCGCCAAGCGGAAACTAACTCCGGAAGTTCATCCTCGGTCAACCCCATTTCTAAAGCCCCCATCTGCATCAACGCCCCTTTAGAACCGCCATAACCAAGAGCCAGTTCAGCAATTTTTCCTTTCTGCCTTAGCGGACTACCCTTATCAATCGTTTCAATTGGTACCTTGAACATTTGTGCAGCAGAAGCTTCATAAATCTTCCCATGAGATTGGAACACGTCCATTCGCCAACGCTCTCCCCCAAGCCAAGCAATTACTCTTGCTTCAATCGCTGAAAAGTCAGCTACAATAAAACGGTTGCCCTGTGAAGGAATAAACGCCGTTCGAATTAATTGAGATAATACGTCCGACACACTATCAAAAAGAAGTTCCAAAGCTTCATAGTTCCCTGACTTCAAAAGATCTCTTGCAATCTGTAAATCTATTAAACTGTTTCTTGGCAGGTTATGAATTTGAACAAGTCTACCCGCCCAGCGGCCTGTACGGTTTGCCCCGTAGAATTGCAACAAACCCCTAATTCTTTGGTCAGGACAGATAGACCGATCCATTGCTTCATACTTTTTCACTGATGTTTTTGACATTGCCTGTCTTAATTCCAACAGCCGCTTTACTTCCTGATTTTCCACTTCACCCATCAGTGCTTCTACATTTTTCTTTGCCAGACTATCTACTTCTATCCCTTGCTTAAGCAACCAGCCTTTTAACTGCGCTGGGCTATTTGGATTCTCTAGCCCTGTTAGGCGCACAGCTTCCTCAAAGAGCTTATCCTGAAATGCCTTATCTGCTTGAATGGCATTAATGACTAAGCCTTTATCGATGAGAACACCTTCATCGTTTATTTTCTGATCCAATTCCCAAAGTTTCTGTTCGACTTTCGTGATGGGGAAGGCCTCTAGCTTCTTTCGGATTTGTCTCTCGACCTCTACGTCCTGTTTGCAGTAATCCTTAAAGGTTACCCACTTATCCAAGTCATGTTCTGGTAAATTACGGCTCCTTCCCTCATTCACTTTTGTAGGTTTACATGGAACCGAAAAATAGCGAATTAAGGATTTCCCTTCCTTCAGTTTCTGTTCTTTCAACTTGAGGCATTTGGCCACACCATCAAGATATCCGGGCAACCCAAGCATTAATGCATGAACCGACGAACACCGCCATTGATCCGGCGGCATCGGCTTATTAAAGTGTTTGGCTAAACAAGTTCTTTCAAAATTGGCATTGTAAGCTGTCTTTATCACGGCTGGATCCGTAATGGCTTCTAAAACGTCAGTCGGTATCTTCTCACCTGAAGCTAAGTCAACAACCTGTACCTCTTCATCATCAACAGCATAAGCAAAAAGAAGAATTTCAAAATCAGATGACTCACAATAGGCATAGACCCCAGATTTAATGAGGTCTACACTACTGTAAGTTTCTATATCAATGGATAAGAGTTTCATTGACATCAACCTAAGATGTCATCTTCTTCATCGTCACTGTCATCGCCAAAATCAGCTTCAGCACTGCTACGGCCACCAAGTGGATCTCCATCATCTGTCTTCATAATGTTTTGAAGTCCGGCAGCAACCCCACGATTTCCGTTTACGTTAAACCCATAAAAGGTCAAACTAACTCGTCCATAGCAACCGGAGTAAAATTCGCTTTGGTCCATGATTGGATTTAAATCCGCATCGACAATTCCTGGTTTAATCTTGCTGTTGGCATTAATGAAGTAGGAATCCGCATAAGCCTCATCATCTTCACGATCCACATCACCGTCCCGCAGGGGCGTCTTCAAATTTGAAGGTACCTTGCCACCGAATTTATCCTTGTTTTCTTGAGTTGCTTTTTGAATCGCATCTTTAACCTTTTTGATAGTTTTCTTGTCCGATTTTGGGATAATAATACTTACTGAATACTTCAGGTCACTTCCATTAACGCTGACTGCTTGATGTACATTTGCATAACTGAACCGTACTGGATTTTCCTTTGTTCCAATTGTGATCTTTATCATTATTTAGTTCCTCCTCATTATTGAAAATCTGCTTCAGGTGAAGCTTTTATTTCTGGTCGCTTTTCCTCTTCAGGCACGAGCTTTATCTTGCCTGGCGCTTTTGTAATAAGAGAACCAAGCAACTCTTGAAACGCCTTTTTACCAAGTTCCTTTTCAAGTGTCGTAATAGTATTGAGTGATTTCTTATAAATCACATCTCCGTCATATCCAGCAGCAGTGAGTGCTTCAACCACAGCATTTTCATCACTATATTTACGGCTACCTCTGCCCTCAACCAGTTTCATCCCTGGCCATTGCTTGTTTTCATTCATCGCCATAGCAAATGCATATTCTTGTACATCTTTTGCCCAGCTCAGCAGCTGATCAATGGAAGTTAATACTTCTACTACTTCATCATCTGTCAGTAAGGGAGGTTTCTGAAAATCCATACAAGCAAGTTTCAGATTTTCTTCTGCTCTCGCTCTACAAGTCGCTTTCACCTTACAAAAGCGGCAATGCTCGCCAGCCATGAAGTCACCTTCACCCTTAAAAGCTAACTCCGCTTTGGGCTTGACCTCATTCTCTGCCCATTCCAATAGTTCTTCGACCTGCATTTCATCAGTGGAGATATTATCTAACCTTGGCTGCACAATGGTCATCAGTATTTTCTGAGTATCATAGAGTACACCAAAGTTGTTTAATGCACCCAAAGCGTACAGTCGCATTTGTGGGTTTTCAACTGCTGAAACCTTGACACCTTTCCCACCCTTAAGATCAATAACTTCTAATCTATCACCATAAATCAGTATTACGTCCCCGGTTCCGAATCCATCTGGAACATAGGGACTAAAATCTACCCTTTCCTCAATAAGGATGAGCGGATCCTTGCTAGATGCCCTAGCCTCGTTCATCTTTTCAGTAACAACATCTACATAGGTTTTTACAGCTTGTTCAATTTCTGAGTTATAAAATTCATTTTGTTTCATCTGCTTCAGCTTTTTGTTCAACTGAGCTTTTGTTATGTTTTTTAGTTCATGAGACAAATAGAGTTCTGACAGCTCATGCATGAATGTACCTTCTTTGGCAAAGACGCTTGTCGTTTCTTCGTACTGTTCTGACAACCGAACACTTGGTGGACAAGCTAACCAGCGACTCGCACCAGAAGCACTTAAACTCGCATGCGCTCTTTCTGAATGATTCATAGCTTTCCTCATTAAAGTTTCCCCGCTTCTTCTAAAAGCTCCGGATACTTTTCAGCTGGGATGTCACTTAATTTCTTAGCCCCAAAACTAGTAATTAGCTCTTTCACTTGTAACTGTTTTCCATCTTGAGAAAGTGCTGCAAGTTTTGCCCTGACATCTTCCAATGTTGGAAGCTTAGCTTTTTGAGGCTGTGTAGATTTCTTCGGTTCCTTGATTTCCTCCGCTTCCTGTTTCTCAACAGGGGCAGCGGAGTCCGTTTGATTACTCTCTAATGCAAACACCAAGGTTTCAATACTTCCTGCTAGATTTCTTAAGTCTGTTACTACATCAAGTGCAAGTTTAATTTTGCTCATGTGCTTTTTCTCCCTTCTTTTCATTTTGTACATCAAGCTGACTCAGTCGATTGGCTAGTCTTTTCGATACAATGCTGATAGCCGTAAGGACTCCAACCATCTCTTCCTGCATATCTTTATTGACACCTTTTTGCTTTACTTGTGTTGTCATCATCAGTCACCTCCTCGTTTTAGATATGGCCCTTCACTTATTAGCCAATGGGAAGGATCGTTTGGTAACCAAAATTACAAAAAATATTTTTTAAGCTTGTCCAACACCTTTTTATGCCGCTTAACCACAGCTACATGAGAGATGTTTTCTTCCTTCGCTACCTCTCTTACTGTTAATTCTTTATAGTAAAGAGCCTGTATGAGCGCTTGTTCCTTTTCATTCAGTTCAGCCATCGCTTCCTGCAAGATTAATAGAGTTGCCTTGTCACAAAGAATATCTTCTATCATTAGGTCATCTTCAAAATCAGCACCCAGTTCAATCAAACGATTGATTGAATCTTCTTTGCTCGGTACAAAATCAACTGTTTCTGCTTCAAGATCAACAGCTATCCGTCCAACTTTAATATCCTCTTCCAGGTACCGCTCTCTTCTTTTCATTTTGTAATACTCCTTGTAGACCTCCTCATTAACACAGACCTGCTCCTTGCCGATTTTAATATAAAACTCAGTCATTCTCTTTTCCTCCTATGGCCCGGCAAGGAGGAAAAGAGACAAAAAAATAAGCCGGACACAGAACACCCAACTGCATTATTTGCAGGGCGATCCATGTCCGGCTTATAGGTAGTTCACACCACGACTCCATTGCTCGGTACCGATTATTTTTGATTCAATGTGCATTCACTTGCTAGATGATCATTTTTTCTCAAAATATCGATCATCCGGCCTGGGTAATGCAGTCGATTCCTCGCTCGGTATCATCGTGATATGAACTTTTTATATAAATAAAAAAGGCCCAGATATATCAGTTATACTCCACTGATTTATCCGGACCCTAAGGTAGATCTGATTTGCAACTCATGGTGAGGCACTATCTCCTTTTCGTCTCGCTTTTGGTTTTCTGCTGACTTGTTTAAATTCATTTGTCGCGAGTTCAACTTCCCAAACCCGCTTACATCTAGTGCACTTCGTTTGTACGGGACCACACGCTTGAACCCCTTTATCAAACAACCTGTAACCACAGGCAGGACATTCAACTCGTGTAATGCTAGCTTCTTTTATCATTTGTTTTCCTCCCAACTATGCTGAAGCCATTTAAATGAAAAGTAATCCTTAATTATATTTTACATAGGAACACATGTTCTGTACAGTGAGAATTGTAAACAGTTGTCAATTAGCAACAAATATCAAAGCTAAATTACACCGCTTCCCCGTGAACCTCATTATTTAAAAATGATACATTAATCACTTTTCTGCATTTGGGACATTTTACTTGTACTTCCGCCTCCTTTGCCGAAAGCATGTCCATTAACCTTTTCTTACAAACCGGGCATTTTACTACTGTAGCCATTGATTCCATCCCCTTTTAATATCATGTAATTGAACTGAATTTAATATTGTTAGAACTTCACTTTATGTATTGTTTACAGTCAATAGATGTAGCAAAAAAATATGCGAGCAAAATAAACAATGTACCAGATGATTTTTCCAACAACTAATTTTGAAATTATTATATCACGCTACAAAAATTTACACAACATAATTATTGAAATTATTTTTGTTGTCTATTGACTGTACTTAATGGATAAAATATAATAAGAACATAAGATAGGATGAGGTGAATTATAATGGATAGTGAGGAACAATTCAATAAAGAGGAGTTTGCCAATCTTCTTGACCGGGCGAAAGGTGAAAGATCCATAAATAATTTCGCTAATGAAACAGGTGTAAGTGCCGCTCACATCTCCAGGTTTCTTAGACAAATGATCGCTTCACCTCCCACTCCGGAAACAATATCAAAATTTGCAGCAAAAGCACATAATGAAGTTACATATCAAGATCTTATGGTTGCTGCTGGGCATTTAGCTAGAAAAGATGAATCGGATGAAAATAGAAATGGCGGAGTAGAGAAATACTCTCCGATGAACTTTAGAGAGCAAATGGAAGAGTTAGAGAGAAAATTCCTACAGGTTATATTGGCTGATTTATTTGAGAGGCCATTTAAATGGAGTGTAGAAAAGACTGAGGAAAGATTTAGATTCCCTGATATGGTACTTAACATAGAGCACAATGAATATAAAAGATGGTATTTAGATTTTAGACCAAGTATTCCAGGCCGGAACCACCCTTCATTCCACCCATTTCACCTTTATGGGCGGATTGCTACATTTGAATTACTTGAAACTGATAAATTTACTATAGTTGTTAATGATGAAAAGGATTTTAATTATATCATGAGGAGACTACCATTATCTCTTCGAGCTAATTTATATGTAATGCTTATTGATCTTGAGTGGGGAAAAATATTAAAAGAAGAAATGCTGTGCAAATATAGGAAGGATTGAATATGGAATGGAGGATTATGTTATGAAGTGCATGATCCTCTTCTTTGTGGTCGGAAAAGATAAAAAGTACGACAAATAAGCCCGCCGAGCCACTTTTGGCCCAGCGGGTAATTGTAATTAGTCCTTCAAATTATAATAATCTACATACCAATCGGCAAATTTCTGAAGCCCTTCTTCAATCGAAGTCTCCGGCTTAAAGTCTACGGCTTTCTGCAATTGATCCGTCGAAGCATAAGTAGCTGGCACATCACCCGGCTTAATAGGTTCAAAGACCTTTTCAAATTGTACTTCTTTGCCTAGCGCTTTACTTAAGGCCTGTTCTAATGTTTCAATAAACACCATCAATTTTTCTGGGCTATTGTTTCCAATGTTAAAGACTTTATGTTGAACTTCACCTTCCGGTGGATTACTTAATAATCGTTCGATTCCTTCAACAATATCATCTATATAAGTAAAGTCCCGGTAAAGATCATTCTCAAAATCACCATTATTAAATATCTTAATTGGTTCACCAGCAAAATACTTATTTGCAAATCCATAATAGGCCATATCTGGTCTACCCATAGGGCCATAAACAGTAAAGAACCGAAGCCCTGTAGCTGGAATTTTATAAAGGTGGCTATACGTATGTGCCATTAATTCATTTGATTTCTTTGTAGATGCATAAAGTGATACTGGGTTATCTACAAAATCTGTTTCCTCAAATGGAACCTTTTTATTAGCCCCATAAACAGAACTAGAAGATGCATATACAAGATGGTCCACTGGATTATATCTACACGCCTCAAGGATATTATAAAAGCCAATGATATTACTTTGAATATAAACATCCGGATTCTCGATTGAATATCTTACTCCTGCTTGAGCCGCTAGGTTTACTACAACGTTAGGCTTGAACTCTTCAAAGGTCTTCATTATCAAATCCTTGTCTGATATGTCACCTTTAATAAAAGTAAAATTCTTATAAGGTTCCAAATTCCCTAAACGAGTATGTTTAAGATTCACATCATAGTAGTCATTGACATTATCAATACCAATCACCCGGCAACCCTGTTCCAGTAGTTTTCTAGATAAGAAGTATCCGATAAAACCAGCTGCTCCAGTGATTAGGTATGTTTTACTAGGATCAAGAGTTTTGTAATTCAAGATTCTTCGACTCCTTTAAAGCTTCTCTAGTTGCTGGCTTTCTTCCGATTGAGTGGTACTCTACTCGAGCCTCCTGCATTTCTTCAACACGGTAGATATTTCTTCCGTCATATACTAATGGAGTTCTCATTAATTTCTTGTACGTTTCAGGTGTTAATGCTTTTACTTCTCCCCATTCAGTAAAGATAAAGCAGACATTAGCACCTTCTAATGCATGCTCGATATTGGCAACATACGTGATACTACCTTTGCCATTTTTACCTTCTGGATGAACTTTGGCAAAATTCTCTGCTCCCACAGGATCATAAGCATAGATATCGGCACCTTGTTCTAATAATAAAGGCACATTCTCAAGAGATGCTGCCTCTCTTAAATCGTCCGTTCCAGGCTTAAAAGTTAATCCTAACACCGCAACCTTAAGACCGTTAAATGTAATAAGTCTTTTACTAGCTTTCTTATAAAGCATTGTTTTTTGTTCTTTGTTTACATCAATAGCAGCTTTAACTGTTTTAAGCTCATATCCGTTCTGTTTAGCAATATACTCAAGCGCTTTTGTATCCTTAGGAAAGCATGATCCACCAAAGCCAATCCCTGCATTTAAAAACTTACTTCCAATACGTTCATCAAAACTCATCCCTTTTGCTACATCTTGAATATCCGCTCCAACAAGTTCACATAGATTTGCAATATCATTCATATAAGAAATTTTAAGGGCAAGGAAGTCATTTGAAGCATATTTGATCATCTCAGCAGATCTTCTATTCACTGAAACAATCGGTAAGTGAAACGGTTCATAAATTTTTGTTAATAATTCCTCAGCCCATTTACTTTCTGTTCCAATAATGATTCTCTCAGCATGAAGAGTATCATGAACGGCAGATCCTTGCGCTAAGAACTCAGGGTTTGATGCTACTTCTACTTTCACATCTTTGACTAAAAAGTCCTGAATAAACTGTTCCACTTTATCATTCGTTCCAACTGGAACAGTAGATTTCACAACAACAAGACAGTCCTTTTCTACAGATTCAGCAATTTGCCTTGCAACAGTTGCAATATACGAAAGATTCGCGGAACCATCTGGCTGTTCTGGGGTACCTACACCAATAAATATTGCATCTGCATCCTTGTAGGCAGATTGGTAATCAGTCGTATAATTAATTCTTCCAGCAGCATAATTCTTTCTCATTAACTCTTCCAAATCAGCCTCATAAATTGGAGATACGCCTGATTTCATTGATTCGACTTTTTGATTATCTATATCAACACAAGTTACTTGATGGCCGACTTCAGCAAAACATACGCCAGCTACTAAACCAACATAGCCTGTTCCAGCTACTGCTATCTTATACATTTAGACCATCCTTTATCTAATTATTTTTTATATAAAAATTGATAAATATTCATTTTGTAAGACTTACTTCTTACAAATTTTTAATTCTTTTAGCTGGCACACCCGCATATATTCCATTTGGTTCACAATCTTTATTAACAACTGAACCTGCAGCTATTACACATCCACTACCAATGGTAACACCTGGTAAAATTGTTGCACGAGCACCAATCCAACAACCATCCCCTACCTTAATTGGTTTTCCAATAGGACGACCAGCTCTTTTACTTGCATGTCCTGAATCGTGGGTAGCAGTGCAAAACATAACCTCCATAGCAATGCTACAGTTATTTCCTATTTCAATGGGAGCCATTGTATTTTCGAAAAAACAATTATGATTTATAAAGGATCCATTACCGATTTTCAAATTACTCCTACAGATAAATTGACCAGAATATATCTGACTATTTATAATGCTAATTCCAAACAATCTATATATTAAAACCCTTATCTTATTATGGATAATTGATGATGAAGAAATGGAGTTTATAAATAATGACCAAATAAATTGTTTCATTGATTTCCCTCCCCTAAATAAAAACGATTGCAAACTCACCACAGGGTTATTTCCAATTTAATACCTTTACAATTTCTTAAAAAATCCCACAACATTGAAAAGTCATGTTCCTAAACTATTGTTTTTTACGTCTAATTTTATAATAGAATTTTAATATAATAGTTTTAATTAATGTTCTCTCTTCATTACGGGAAAAGAACAATACTAATAAAATAAAGTAAAAAATTATTGTAATAAAACTAATTATGAATACTCCCAGCCAATCATGTGATAGGAATGTTCTACTTATACCACTAATTATGCCTACCAAAAATGTCACAAAACATACTTTAAATATAGTTTTATAAAGACCCTTTGAAGAAATCCCCATAATTTTGGATGTATATTTCGGCATAAAAATGAAATTCATGAGAGAATAAGAGAAAAATCCACTAATCGCTAGCCCTAATGCCCCTAAATCAATTAAACTGGTAAGAAAAACTGCAAGGGAAATATTTATAAAACCGGTAAAAAGTTGCATAAACGCAGGTACCTTTACCTTTTGATAAGTAATTAAAATAGCAAACAGCGGTGAAATACAAACATTAATCGCTAAGGTTACAGCAAATATTATTAAAATAAATTGATACTTTAAAAAATTATCTCCAAGCCATAGCGCCACTACTATATCTCCAATTCCACCAAATAGACCAATTGGAATAGCCATCAAACATCCCGTAAACCAGACGGATTTTTTTGTATATTCTGTAAGTTCTACTATGCGATTTTTTGCATAAAGTTCTATATACCTTGGTGAAAATGTTGATGATATTGAATTACCTAATGACTTAATTAACTGAGGGATTTGATATATACCAGCAAATTCACCTGCAGTAGTAGCACTTAAATTTTTATTTGCTACAATTACGTCACTCTGATTATAGAGCAGCGATCCAAAGTTTGTTAGAGAATTCCAAGAACCAACAGAAAGTAAGGTTTTAGCCTTATCCTTACTAAATCTTGTTAAATTAATTTTCATATCAGGCATTAATTTTCTAAAAGTATAGAATTCCATTAATAAAAGTAACAACATGCCAATTGAATTTGCTAAACTATAATACCACAGCTCTTTATAATAAGTTATTAGTATAATTCCTAATATAGATCGAATTATAATAGAAATCATCAGGTTGTTATTAGAAATATACAGCTTATTTTCAGAAAAAGCGGCAACCTTAAATGCTATACTTAATGTACTGAACAAAAATGCAATACCTTGAAATAATAGAGCTAATTTTACATCTTTTATTAAGTTATCAGGTACATTTAAAAAAAGTTGTATATCATTCGCTACAATATAAATGATAAAAAGGAATAGGAAACTTACTGATAATAATGAAAAAAAGGATGTGTTTAGATATTCCTCCGCTTCACGTATGTTTCTGTTTTTAATGGAAATAGTAAAATACCTTCCTACCATTGAGGTAAACGCTATAGAGATTGCGTTTATATAATTCATTATACTTTGAATAATCGGGATGAAAGCATACGCCACTACACCAATTTCTTTTATTAATATAGGGGTTATTACTAATGTAGCTATAACATTTATACCTAAAGCAAATATATTAGTAAACATATTTAAAGAGAACCGATTCTTCAATTTAGCGCCTACTTCATTTTTCGTTTTATTTTTTTCTTAATTACTTTGAATAAATGCTTATAATAAAAAGACTTCTCTTGAAATTTCTCCACTAATTTTCCTTGATATGGATTATATATGGAAAAATTTAGTGTTTCTAAGTTATCATTTTTTATTAAGTTAAATCCATCAGGACCTATTAAGAAGCTTGAATAATCATTTGAATATTTTTTGACATTATTAAACTTTCTTTTTTGAAAATGGATATAGAGATATTCCTCTTCATAGATTTTTCCATTATCAATATATGCGTGAATAATAGACCCATCTCTCCATAAAAAAAGCTGATTTTCATAGTTTTTTTTACCGGTTATTTTAAATCTTCTATAACTAGGAGAAATATCAGCAAAAATTCTTTTATCGTAAATCGAGTATTTATTCTTTTTATATATTTCATTAATCGTTATCTCATCAAATGCTACGTGCTCTTCATTGCATAAAGCAGTAATATAATTTATTTCCCCCCCAGTGTCTTTGTACCTTTCATTTACAATGCTAGTATTTCTATATAATGTTAAGTGGCCAAGGGTAAGTACCTTATCATATTTATTCAGTATTTCGTTTGTAATAAATTTAGATATATCTCCAAATATCATATCGAAATCACAATGTCCCCAGAAATCATAATCCTTGATATCATCCTCAAAGATTTTCCCATAAACCGGTTTAAAATCACAGAGTTTATATGGCGCATTTATGACTGCTTGAATTCCTAACTTATCTCTTGCTAAACTTTCTATTTTTCCTAAAGTAGTATTAATCATAGCTACATTTTCAGGTAAATCTGGATAAGTCTGATCTGTATATATGATCCAATCTATATGGTTATTAGTTGAACAGGATTTTAGCCAATAGCTAAAATAATCGGGTAAGTTACCAAAATAACATCCTATAATCACTATCTTATATTTGTCCTGCACTTTAAATGCTCCTTTTACCTATATTCCAAATGATTATACTTTTTAAAACGAATTCGAATTGAACTATATATAGTTTTAGAATAGATTAGATAGTTTGAAGGACGTGCTGCCCTCCAGAACATGTTAGACTTAAAGAATACTAAAATCTTTTGCGGATTGTCCATCACTGTCTTAATAACAAAAATAAAATACCTTTTCATAAGTGTTTTAATAAATACTTTATTTTCATTCTTTTTACTTCTGAATAAATAATCAGTCCAATTATTAACAGACTCTATTGAAAATTCTCCAGAAGGTATGTTCCCACATAAAATAGAGTGTGACTGTATATCAATGTATGAAGGCTCTATGTCTAGTTCACGCAGTAATCGATACTGTATATTCGTAGTAATCTCTTTTTGCTGTTCTTTTGATTTATTGGTTATCTGGTCCTCATGTACTCTGTAAAGAAGTAGCGGCTCTTCTAGTATTCGTATAGGAAAATGACTTTTACACCTACTCCATAAGTCATAATCTTGTGATTTTTTTATACTCTCATCGTAATATAAATTATATCTCTCAATTAAACACTTACGTATAATTACACTAGGATGAACTATTGGACAGCCAAATATAAGTTCACTTCCTATAGATTCAAAATCGTCCCTTATAGTATTTATCAAACCGTTTTTTTCTCCAAAATAATATGCCCAAGTAGCTAGCACACCCACATCGTCATTATTCTCCATAAACTTAACCTGTTTTTCTATACGAGTTGGTAGACTTATATCATCTGCGTCCATTCTAACTATATATTTTCCATTCGAGAATCTTAGTCCTTTATTAAGAGACTTAGTTAAGCCTAAGTTTTCATTATTCTCTATATAAGTTATTCTAGAATCATTGTTTGATAGTATTATTGTTTTTGTGTTATCAGTAGAGCAGTCGTTTATCACTATTAATTCAAAGTTTGTATATGTTTGGTTTAAGATACTTAAAATAGCATCCTGTACATATTCCTCTCCATTAAATACTGACATCACTATTGATACTAGTGGATTAACCATTTTTCACCAACCTTACGATATCTTTTTGTATTTTTCCTTTTTTGTAAAAACCCATAAAAAAAACATTGTAAACCAAGGCCAAGGATGTATAAGGTCCCATTGCATAGTGCTACTAATTATTAAATACAGAAAAAATATATATAATTGGTAAGCTCTCAATGATTGTTTTCTTTTTACATAAATAAAAACCAATGAACATACTATACCAAAAATGAAGGGAATTATTATAACTCCTAAAATCCCAAAATCTCTACCAAACGTATATAAAGATGTAGCGAAAGCATTATATATAGTATTAGTGCCTATAACATAATCTTGACCTGTTACTCCCAACACAATTTCGTCTGGTCGGAGTATTTCAATACCTGTTATAACAGAAAATGTTGTAAGTAATGGTGCTATTAATCCCCCAATGGATGCAAATCCAAATAAATAGCCACCACCTATATCGGGATAACTCTCTAAATTTGTTAAAATATCCAACATGGTAAACGATCCCGTAAAATAAGTAACCAAATTTCCAGCTATGCTTAAACCTGGTAAACTTCGTTGGCTTGTAATAACTAACATAGAAACTATACCAACAATAGATAATAGCAAAGTTACTTTTCTTCTTTTCAATATTTTTATATCATATTTTTTAAAGGATTTTAGGAATAAGCTTGATAAAACGAGCATTACTATAAATCTATAAATAATCCATCTTCCACCAAACGTAAATGTATAAACTAATATGACAACCAATGCTAAAAAGAACAGAATCTTTTTTCCTTTACTTAAAGTTAATTGTATTGTTGCTGTTATCATAGTTGCTGTAAAAATCCCTAAAACTAGCCACTGAATGATAACTAAATTTAATAAAGAACCCGTTAATCCATCTTCACTTAACGAAACTGCCCTTAAAATTGCCGCACCGTGATTTATAAATATCTCAATTGCTTCAAGCGTGTATGGAATCATAAAAAGAATAGCAGCAAGATTGATAACTATAACATTTCTATAATTAACATTACCTTTTATATCATTACTTTTTATATCTATTTTTTTTAGATTTCCTGTTTTATCTCTCTTAGAAACAATTATTATACAACCCACACTAAATGCAATTATTGATAATAGAACCATCATATATACATCTACATCAGGTTTAAAAAGCCCAAAAAGTCCCAGGCTAGATATAATAGAATTAATAGTCCACCATATAGAATAAATAGAAATAGGGTTAATAATATTATTAAACATATCTCTAGAAACTACTGTAAGTATTAAACTAAGTAATACCATCAATATTAAAATAAATATAATCATGTTATCTCCTACCTAAAGCCTGAATCCATTTCTACATTTATCAATTATATAGTCCATCTGATTTGCAAGTTCTTTAGGGTTAAATGGATTAAAATAAAACGCCATATCATAACTATCTAACATATCGTGAGCAAAGGAACAATCTGATGCCAGTATAAAACAGTTATGCAACTTTGCCTCTAGTAAAGGCAAACCTACTGTTTCTATATATG
The DNA here is from genome assembly GCF_042433785.1 of Robertmurraya beringensis. Classification (NCBI taxonomy): domain Bacteria; kingdom Bacillati; phylum Bacillota; class Bacilli; order Caryophanales; family Bacillaceae; genus Robertmurraya; species Robertmurraya beringensis. Next base: position 47,849 of record NZ_JBHLUU010000032.1, read on the forward strand.
AAGGGAAAATTAAAACTGAGTTAGTGTAATATTCAAAAACTTCGTCCCTATTTAAATTCCCAATAAAAGAAATTGGTAGGTTTTCTTTTTTAACTATACGATATATTTCTTTAATACTTGCATTTTCATCCCCATTTAAGGTTAAGACTACCCTGTAGTTTTTTTTTCTAAGCTTTCTACAAGCTTCTAAAATTAGTCTGTGATTTTTAAATTCTACTGCACTTGCCGGATAAAAAAAGACTAATGGTGATGCCCCATTATATTCAAAGGTTTTTTTCACTTCTATTTTTATTTCAGGAAATTTAACTTCAACTTTTTCACTAGAAATTCCTGTATCACGTATACAAGCCCTCTTCATCCATTCTGTTTGAACTAGCACCTTGTCAGCGTTACTTATCGACTTCATTATTTTTTTGCCTATAATGTTTTGATAAAACCATAGATATTTGTTCTCTTTGAAGCTAAATTTAATATCTGAAAAAGGTATTGCATTATGAACAAATAATGTTTGGGGAATGTTAGAAAAAGGAACAGTTACATTTTGCAATGATAAAACTCGATTAACTTTATAAATTCTTAATAATAACGGAGCTACTAAATAATCAAAAAATATCCTGTGTAACAAACTTTTTTTAATCCATGGAAACCTTAAAACTTTAATATTATCCGTTTCATCTAATATTGGTTTACTAACAACAAAAATCCATTTTACTCCGCTATTTTGATTAGTCATCACTTCTTTGTAAAAATCAGTTAATACCGATAACGCTCCTCCACTTTCAGCTGGAACATCAAAGACCATAATGTTCATAACTTTCTCCACACCATTCTATTTACAATACCAGTATAACTTTGAATAATTTTCACTATTTTCATACTAACATTTTTATCTATATAATTAGGTACATCGATACCAACATCATGATCAGAATTCATCCCCACTGCCATATCCACAGCTTGAAGCACTTGCTCAGTTGTTATACTACCAATAATCATGTTTCCTTTATCAAAAGCTTCTGGCCGTTCTGTACTAGTCCTTACTGAAACTGCAGGAAATTTAAAATAAGAAGCTTCCTCAGCAATTGTTCCACTATCTGAAACTACACAATATGAATTAAGTTGAAGATGATTATAATCAGAAAATCCAAAAGGTTGTAGACTTTTTATATTAGGATGGAATTTAAATCCTCTCTTTTCTATTAATTTCTTACTTCTAGGGTGAGTGCTATAAATAACCGGCATATCATAAATCTCTGCCATAACATTAACGGCATTCATAAGTTCCATAAAGTTTTGCTCATTATCGATATTCTCTTCCCGGTGAGCCGATAACAGGATATATTTCCCCTTTTCTAAACCGAGTGTTTCTAACACTTTACTTTTATTTATTTTATCTGCATTTATACTTAGGACTTCCGCCATAGGTGAACCTACAACATAGGTTCTTTCTTTTGGTACTCCTTCAGAATTCAGATATCTTCTTGCATGCTCCGTGTAGCAAAGATTAACATCACTAGTATGGTCAACAATTCTTCTATTAATTTCTTCAGGAAGATTCTCATCAAAGCATCTATTTCCAGCTTCCATATGAAAAATAGGGATTTTCAACCTCTTTGCCGATATAACACTTAGACAAGAATTTGTGTCCCCAAGAACTAAAATAGCATCCGGCTTTTGTTCTATCATAATCTCATAAGATTTAGCAAGAACATTACCCATTGTCTGCCCTAAATTTTCACCTACAACCCCCAAATAAAAATCAGGTTCTCTTAAACCTAACTCCTCAAAAAATACTTGATTCAGATTATAATCATAATTTTGACCTGTATGAACCAATATATGTTCAAAATATTTATCGCATTTTTTAATTGTCTCTGATAGTTTAATAATTTCTGGGCGAGTACCCACTATTGTCATAAGTTTTAACTTCCGCATTATTATGCCCATCCTTTACTTAAAAATAATGTGTATACATCTCTTTATGATTTAAGATCCACTCTTTCATTTCTACTATCATCTGTTCATAACTAGGGACCTTGAATGAGAAATCTGCTCTATTATTAACAAGAGATTTATCTACTACCACTGATTCACTCGGTAAGATATTAATAGAGTTATCCTTTAAATGCTTATTAAATAAATTAAGTAAATCAAACTTACTGATGGTCTGATTATTTACAAGGTTATATAAACCCGTTAAGTTTTCATCTGTCGCTTTCTCCATTGCTTTAGCTAAAGTTAACGTCGTTACTCCAGTCCAAATTGCCTTTGTGAAACCATTAATTTCACCATCCTGCTTCATAAACCAGTTAAACAGACCTATACCATCTTTATTAATATCTGGACCAATAATTGAGTTTCTAAACGTCAGATCTTTATCGTTTTCTAATTCTCCTAGAGCTTTCGAACGATCATAAAAAGTGTCTCCATCTCTTAAAGAATTTTCATTATAATTTCCACTCTTACCAGAGAAAACACAATCAGTACTCATATGAAAAATTTTAGTTTCAGTCTCTTTCGTTATATGACTTAAATAATGGGGTAAATAACTATTTAAAAATACAGCTTGATGTTTATTATCTTCTGCAAATTGATTTAATATACCGATACAGTTAATAACAGCATCATAGCTACCGTTTTGAATTACTTCTGTCACTACAGGTAAATCAGTCACATCAGCTATTATACTGTCGCAATAAGGAAAAGGCCTTCTGGTTAATGCTTCTACTTCATGACCTTGCTCTTTTAAATAAATAGCTATCACGTGACCAGCCATGCCAGTAGCACCTAATACTAAAAATCTCATACAGATACCTTTTCTAAATTATTGAGTTCTTCTTTTATATAATCAAGCTGCATTAATTTATCTTTAATTTGTTCAATATTTAAGCGATGTGTGTTATGAGAGTTGTATTCTTGATCAATAGAAAGTTTTTCATTTCCTTGCTCAAAGTATTTTTCATAGTTTAGGTCACGATTATCCGCTGGAACTCTAAAGAATCCACCCATATCATCCGCCACTACATACTCTTCTCTTGTTAAAAGAGTTTCATATAGTTTTTCTCCATGACGAGTGCCAATAACTTGTATCTCATTATCTGCATTAAAAAGTTCCTTTAATGCCACTGCTAAATCTCCGATTAAGCAAGCTGGTGCTTTTTGAACCATGATATCCCCAGCTGAAGCATTATGAAATGCAAATACAACTAACTCTACAGCTTCTTCAAGGCTCATTAAATATCTAGTCATATTAGGATCTGTAACTGTAATTGGTTGTCCACTTTTAATCTGCTCAATGAACAACGGAATTACAGAGCCACGAGAGGCCATTACATTACCATATCTTGTTCCACATATAAGTGTTTTATCTGAATCTACAGTTTTGGACTTAGCCACAAATACTTTTTCCATCATTGCCTTTGATATACCCATGGCATTAATAGGATAAGCTGCTTTATCAGTTGAAAGGCAGATTGCCTTTTTCACTCCATAATCTATTGCAGCGGTTAATACATTATCAGTTCCTATTACATTTGTTTTTACAGCCTCAAGAGGAAAAAATTCACAAGAAGGAACTTGTTTCAATGCTGCAGCATGAAAAACATAATCAACTCCATGCATTGCATTTTTAACACTTGCTAAGTCTCTTACATCGCCGATATAAAACTTTAATTTATCATTTTTATATAATTTTCTCATATCATCTTGTTTTTTCTCATCTCTTGAAAAAATACGAATTTCTTTTATCTCGCTATCTAAAAATCTTTCCATAACAGCATTCCCAAATGATCCTGTACCACCAGTAATTAATAATGTTTTATCTTTAAACATAGTTTAAGTTCACCAACTTTGAATTATTTGTTAATTACTTTTGTAATCATTCTGTAGTATTGATTTGTACAAACTACTCTTTCATAACGTTCATTAAATAATTTCCTTGCATTAATTCCAGATGTATTAATTTGTTTCGGGTTATTCAAGTAATTAAGAATTAATCTCTCCAAACCTTTATAATCACCCTGGCTTACGTTTCCACCTGCATTATATTTACTTAGATCACAAGCTATATCAGTCTCATCTGACATAATTGCTAGCACAGGTTTCCCAGCAGCTAAGTAACCATAAGTCTTACTAGGAACCCCTAATCCCTCAATTCCTTCTGCCAAACTTACAAGACAAACATCTGCTATATTAAGGACATCTTTATAATCTTGACCAAGTAAAAATCCATAAACTTTTGCATTATTAATCCCATTTGAATTGATATAATTTTTTACGTACTCTGCTTTATTTCCATGACCAGTAAACATAAAAAATACATCTTTTCTATTCATCATTAATTTCAAACATTCTAAGATAGTCTCCATATCTTGAAGAGTACCCATATTTCCACTATAAAGTACTATAAGTGGCCAATCCTCTTTTAATTTCTTGAATTCTGTATTACCTATAGTTTTTTTTTGTTCAACCTTATCTTTATTGTACCAATTTGGAATGACATCTATATTACCTGCGTTTAGAGATAGATTTTCTCTAATCATGTACTGTTTCATATCATTACTTATTGCAACTACTCGTGAAGCATGCTTATAGACTCTTTTATTGATATAATTCATTATTTTTTCAATAATTCCACCCTTTTTGATTGAACCTGATTTCAGTGCATTATCTGGGTAAATATCAAAAGCAACAAAGACAAACTTAGTTTTAGAAATACACGAAACAAAATAAGGTATCAAAGGAAGAATCGGAGGATTAGAATAAACTATTATACTTTTATATTTAAACAAATAAGGTAGCTTAAATAATATTGATATAAAAAAAGAAAAAAAGTTTATTAATCTTCCAAGCGTTGATTTATTATTAAACTCAGTGTACTTAACTCTATTTATTGTTAACCCTTTATAAAGTTCCTTTGTCTTTACCGGTTCTCCATCGTAATACTCTTTTGGATAACCGCATAAGACATCAACTGTTAAACCCTTATCAACTAGGTCCTCGGCCAAATCCGTAGGTAGTGTAGCAGATGAAACGTATTCTGGATAAAAATACTGACATAGAATTAAAATATCTTTCTTTTTTTTCATTGCATTTACTCCCTACCCTCTGTACTTATAATAGACTCTCCAAAAGAAACAACCTCATAATCTATTTTCACTCCATTTATTAATGTCCCTGGGCCACCTGAGATTCTTTTATCATAGACAAATGTCCCGAATACTTTCCTTAAAGTCCCTGACAGTTTAAGTCCTATTGCAACAGCCCAGTTAAAAACCTTTGATGTCTTAACTTCTTTCCCTCGAGCCTTTGCGATAAGCCTTACTAAATCAGTTGTATTCACATAATCCTTATTTTGGGGAAAATATATACCACCTTGGCTATTATCAATTATTATCCTTATAAATTCAGATAGATTGTCAATATATATCATGCTTCGCTCGTTCTTTATCTCTGGAAAAATTGGTAGCGTTATAGCCAACTTTGCTAGCCTAACGTAGTTCCCAGGACATCCTCTACCGTATACAATCGGTGGACGTAGAATTGACACATTAAAATCAGTAGAATTGATACCTAATAAAATCTGTTCAGCTTCATATTTTGACTGAGCATAAGGTGTCTTTGGAATTGGCTTAGTATCTTTAGTAATATAGCCTGTTTCCGTACCAAAAACCCCCATAGTACTTAAGAATATGAATTGCTTCACACCTTCTTTTTTGGCTTTCTTAGCGAGTTCTACTGTTGTATCTCTATTTATTTTAAAATACTTATTTGTATCGTCTTCCTTAACATGGACAATTGCTGCTGTATGAAAAATGACGTCATATCCAGAGAATGACTTTTCCTTCCAATGATCATCTCTTATACTAATAAAATCTACAGAATACTTATCAGGATATTGTGAAACCCATTTTTCAAATGAAGTACCTATATAACTATTAACTCCTGTTATAAGTATCTTTTTCATTTCAAAATCTTCTCCTCATTAGTAGATGCTACCTCTGCAGATCCTAAATTAATATCAACCAAGTACTTGTTGACATATCTATCTTCGCCAAATAACACAACACCAACAGTCCTAATAATTATCTTCAGATCAAGTAACAAGCTATAATGCTCCACATAATAAACATCAAACTTATACCGGTCTTCTAAAGAAAGATATATATTACCACTCACCTGTGCTAACCCCGTCATACCCGGACTCATATTAAGCCTTTTAGAAATTTCATCTGTATAATCACCAAGGGATGCTACTCGTTCTGGCCTTGGACCAACAAGGCTCATTTCGCCCTTAAGTACATTTAATACTTGAGGAATTTCATCTAACTTACTTCTTCTAAGAAACTTTCCAATGACTGTGATACGGTCATCGTCTTTCATTACCTCTTGACCTTTAACCATTTTTTCTGAACCCGGTCTCATTGTTCTAAATTTATAAACCTTAAAGATTTTCTTATTTAACCCCGGCCTATCTTGTAAGAAAATAACTGGCCCAGGAGATGTAACCTTGATTAAGATTGCAATTAAAACCCATATTGGAAGAAATGGTATAAGAACTATTAACGAAACAACAATATCAAATAAACGTTTAATTAATTTTTGGAATTTCAAATCTTTCATAACTAATCCTCTACCTCAAAATCGATAGGAAATAAATACCCATCAACAAGTTTTATAGCCCCGTCTTCTTTATTTGTTTTAGCAGACCAAATTCTGTAGGTTTTATCCCCATCTTTATAAAATGCACCTGGATAGGGGCGTGTAACTGCTCTTACCAATTTATCTGCTTCGTCCATGCTCATACTGTTTAGAATTTCACCATCTTCAGGCTTTCTTCCAGGCCATTCTGTGGCTTCTAGTTCATTTTGTTTCGTAAGTGTAATGTTGTTATTAACGATATCTTCCCAGTACTTTGCAATTAGTGTAATGTGCATATCATCAACTTTTTGATAAAGTTCTGTTGCTGTTGTGTTCTGATCTAATTTGATAACCCCTTGACCGATAATATCACCGGTATCAACACCTTCATCTAACTTAAACATAGTTACACCTGTTTCATCTAACCCCTTGATAATTGCCCATGGTATTGCCGCTCTCCCTCTACCGGTTGGTAATAAAGTAGGGTGCATACCGATACAGCCATACTTCGGTGTTTCAAGTACATCTTTCTTAGCAATTTGCGACCAACCAATAATAAATAACCAATCAATCTGGTATTCCTTTAAAGCAGAAAGAACCTCTTGATCGTTGATATTATCAATCTTCAATAGAGGTGCGTCATGTTCATTTGCAATCTCATCTAAATAGATTCTACCGGACTTTTTTTTTGCTTTTTCATCTTTAAGCGTAATAAGTAAATCTAGATTCCCACCAATACGATATATTTTTTCAATACAACTTAGCCCTAATTGAACGCAAGTTGCAAACGCAATTCTCTTCTTCAACGTATACCATCCTCTCTACTTTCTAGAATCCACGTCTAAATACACTCTCAAAGGCTTCTGCATAAACCATGCCTGATTGCCCACCACGGTAAGCTGCTAGTCCTTTGATTGCTTCCTTACTTCTAGGATGAGGGTAATCTCGCATAACTCCGCGATATTGTGCAAGAGCTTCTATTTTTTTATCCACGCTCAACTCACCAACTTCAATAAATGTATTAGGTGAAAACTGGTTCATAGCTTTATTTAATCCCCATTCTGTGGATGATGGCACTTCCATGAAAAGTAGTTCTCTAAGAGGAGCTATATCATTTCTTCTTTGGAATAACCTAACTGCTGCTTGGCATGCCATAGAAGTGTGTAAGTGGTCATTGTTTAAATCAGCTGGATGGTGAGTAAATACAACATCAGCATTTGTTTCAAGAATTGCCGCTTCTATAAACTGAACAAGTTTTAAATGACCTGCATTGTTAAACTCTATATTCGGAAAGTTACCAGTGATAACTCTATCAACACCTAAAATATTCATAGAGTTGTTGACATCTTCATTAAGCTCTTCAGTAGTAGGACGGTAGTTTCTTGCATTCACTTCACCTGATAAAATGCAGACATTCACTGAATGTCCTTCTTGAGCGAGCTTATACATTGTAGCGCCTGCCCCTAAAACCTCATCGTCTGGATGTGCAACAACAACTAAATATGACATATGATTTAACCTCACTTGTTTTTTATTCTCAACTCTTATAATCTATAAATAGGCCTTTATCGACCTTTTAGTTGGTTAGGACTTAATTGGAATATCATCTTCCAACCAACTACTAACCCACTAAATCTTATCTACAACTGATAGCCACCTCGCATTTAATATGCAATATGAGAAATAGATGAAAAAATCAACATATAGTATGTTTTGTCCTTAAAAAGCGATTTTCAATACTACATATTGCGTTTTCTTATCGAATTTCAATACTCACCTCGTAATATCTATTCAATCTACCACACAAATACGAAATAGATAATCACTACAAAACCACTCTAAACCATGTTTCTTCCTATTATATATACCATTCAATCAATCTATAATTCTCACTAAAAACGCTTCAAACCCTTATCCCGCAAGGTTTCTAGCACTCAATCTAACTACGATAGTCAGTTCCCAATGTTTATTCAATCATTTTTCCATTTTCAGGAATTTAAAAAGCCCGTCAATTCAACGTTTTCAATTTCTAGACTTCCAAAAATTAGGTGAAAAATGACCTTTTTATCTTTTTATACTAACAAAATGGTAATATGTTGATTAGATAAAATCCATATATTGTATATTTGATGGAATTTTCGTTAAAAAACATACTATATATTGTGGTTATCTAATAACAATAGTGACTTCCTTAACTCCATTCAATATTTTTCATTATTTTTGGTTACCAAAAAGCCCGTCAATTCAACGTTTTCCAAATTCAAAACACCTGATTTTAGCCATTTTATCTTTATATACTAACAAAATGGTACTATGTTATATAGATAAATCCCATATATTGTATAATTTCGTGACTTTTCACTGATTTTAATACTATATGTTGCGTTTATCTCTTGACCATTCTGACTTCCCTAAACTCCATTCAATATTTTTCCATATTTTTGGTTACTAAAAAGCCCGTCAATTCAACGTTTTCCAAAATCAAAACACCCAATTTTAACCATTTTATCTTTATATACTAACAAAATAGTACTATGTCATTTAGATAAACCCATATATTGTATATTTTCATGATTTTTCAATGTTTTTAACACAATATGTCGTGGTTATCTCTTGACCATTCTGACTTCCACTTCTCCATTCAATCTTTTCCCCAATATTTCAGGTCTCCAAAAACCCCGACACTCTCAATCTTTTTCAGAACCCATATCTTTAAAAACAACCATATGATCTATTTCAAAGTAACCCCATAACCTCAAAAATTGTGCATACTATAGCTAATGCAGATCTAACCACCTACCCAATTCCCTCAAATCAAGCAAACAATCATAAACAAAACAAAGATAATCCTCTAACCTCATCAAAGAATAATAATTTCTATAAAAACGGAACATCCTCATTCTCTTCACCAGATTCAGAATGAATGCTACACAATACCTCACCATCTTTATAGATAACCACTCCATGTTCAGGACATATCTCATCACCATAATTATTAAAATATTCATTAAACACAACCAACGAGTCTTGAATCCCCTCAAGCTGAATATATGTTAAATAATTATTTCTCAACTCTAACCGATTGGCTAAACAAACCTCTACTTTAGCCTTCTCTAGCAACTCAACTACACTTGGAACGGCAATCATTGCAATAATTCCTAATATTACCATGGTGACCAGCAATTCAATCAATGTGAATCCTTTCTCTTTCAACAAACGCATAGTTGTCTTCTTCTTAGAGGTCATATAAAAACACCTCCATGTACTATTAAAATTAGGTTTTTCAAAATAAATAATTAGGGCATCTAACCCCACCTCACACCATACCCATGACAACCAACGTGTCTAAGGCGTTTCCACCCACAGCATAGCCGAGTGCCCCCATTGATAACGGTAAGGAGACATCACCAAACTTCTTATGACAAAAAACCTTCTAGATACACGAATCCACGTCTGTATATCTAGAATAAAAGCACCACTTTAACTTACAAATTCATTTTCTTGTACACTTTTCTTATTCGCTAATCCCAGAACATACTCCTGAATTTCCATAGAAGTCATCTGAACAAACTCATGGATTAAATACTCCACTTCCTCATATCCACCCAAAACAGCCTTCCCGATAAAAATCTTCGGAAACACCGCTTCTCTATGCACTTCATTATCTCCAAGAAGCTCTTCATACATCTTCTCTCCGGGGCGAATTCCCGAGTATTGAATCCCGATTTCTTCTATTGTATATCCAGAAAGTTTAATAAGGTTCTTCGCTAGATCCACAATCTTAACCGGTTCTCCCATATCAAGAACAAAGATTTCTCCTCCACGAGCTAGAGCACCTGCTTGAATCACCAATCTAGAAGCTTCCGGAATCGTCATAAAGTATCGAGTCATATCCGGATGTGTTACCGTTACTGGGCCACCAGCTTGAATCTGCTTTTTAAATAAAGGAATTACACTTCCACGACTACCGAGTACATTCCCAAATCGAACAGCCACAAACTTCGTCTTGCTATGTTGTGCCAAATGCTGAATGACCATCTCAGCAATCCGCTTCGTGGATCCCATCACATTCGTTGGGTTTACTGCTTTGTCTGAAGAAACAAGCACGAACGTTCCAATCGAGAACGTATCTGCTGCTTCTGCTACATTTTTTGTTCCAATTACATTGTTCTTTACAGATTCCTTTGGATTGTACTCCATTAACGGTACATGCTTATGCGCCGCTGCGTGATAAACCACATCTGGTCGATGTAGTTCCATCACCTCGAAGATACGATGACGATCTTGAATATCTGCGATAATCGGAATGATTTCAAAATCATTTTTGTATTTGTTTCTAATCTCCATATCAATCTGATAAATGGAGTTTTCGCCATGTCCTAATAACAAAAGCTTTTTCGGCTGAAATTTACTTACTTGTCGGCAAATCTCTGAACCGATTGATCCACCAGCTCCAGTTACAAGAATCGTATTACCAGTAATCTTTTTCGAAATACTATCCATATCAAGCTCGACTGGATCACGACCAAGTAAGTCTTCCACTTCAACATCGCGGAATTGTTTTACAGAAACTCGTCCGATCATCACATCTTCCACTTTTGGCATAATCACTGTTTTCGCCTTGGTTTTTGCGCATTCCTGAAAAATGCTATTCATTTCTTTTTTACTAAGTGATGGAATGGCAATGATTACTTTATCAATATTCCACTCTTCTACTGCTTCTTGAATACTCACTGATGTCCCAACAACAGGTATTCCATGTATATCAAGCTTTAGTAAGTGTGTATTATCATCGATAAAAGCAACTGGGACAATTCCCGCATCTTGATTATTTAATAATTGGCGCGCAAGTAGAGTTCCTGCTGCTCCTGCTCCAACGATAAGTGCTCTTTCTTGTTCACTTTTCGGCTTAATATAACGATCTCGGTATACTCTCCATGAAAACCTTGAGCCACCGATCAATAACACATGCATCATCCATGCAAGAGATAACGCCCTTACATAGATGTCCTGAAATAGAACTAATTGAACAACTGCTGCTGACATAACCGCAAAGCTCACGGCTTTCACAATGGCTACTAGTTCTCCGACACTCGCATACTGCCAGGCCTTCTGATATAAACGATAATATGATGCAAAGATATGATGGCTAACCAGTAAGGTAACGGAACTAATCAATAGGGTCTTGTATGTAAAGACCTGGACTGTCGGATGGAGTATGATATAGCTTATATAGATGGCTGTTAAAACGATGAGTGAGTCTAACACGGTTAAAAATGTTAACCTTTTTTGAAAAGACAATCGTACCCTCCCCTTTCTAAATATTTGCTCGTAGTAACGCTTTAAAGCGTTATGAGCATAAAAATATCTAAGAAAAGACATATAATTCATATATTTTTTCTTAGATATTGACTTCCAATTAAAAGATTCCTAGAAACTTCTTTACTTTCACTTTTTCTGGAATCTCTTTCATCACGTTCTTTCCTTCAATTAGTAGTTCTGCATTTTCTGTATAGAAGTAGACCATGTCGTTTCCGAACTTAGACTCCACGATATCTAGCGCATCCATCACCTTAAATGTTCGATTATTCACATTATGTGCATCAGATGCTAGAAAATGAGTAAGATTTGCCTCGATCAGCTGTGTGGAAAACTTCTGGATTTTCTTCCCGAAATATCCTGCTACACTTGAAGCTGTTAGTTGAGTAAGAGCCCCTTTCTTGACGAGGTTGTATAAAATATCCGGATTCGTGATTATTTCTGTGTTTCGTTCTGGGTGAACGATAATCGGTGTTAATCCTTTTAGCTGAATATCAAATAGTAATCGATCGGTATATCTAGGTACATGACCTGAAGGGAGCTCCACGAATACATATTGAGTTTGATTTAATGGAAGGATATGAATAAGCTCTTCTTCTTCAAGAAATTCACCAAAGATTCTCGTTTCCTGACCTGGGAGAATCTTCAAGGGGATTTGTCCCTTCTGAAGTACCTCATTCAACTTGGTTACCTCTTCAATAATCGTTTGCTTATTGTTGTCATAACGCCCGTTTTTATGATGGGGAGTAGCGATAATTGTATCAATGCCTTCCTTTACCGCTTCTCTTGCCATTGCAACGGACTCACTTATATCCTTCGCTCCATCATCAAGAGATGGGAGGATATGACAATGGATATCAATCATATCATTCACTACTCTCCAAATATTTTAATCTGAGATTATTCAATACCGATACATATCATACCATTTGCCTATTAAACTGGCAATTAACTCCTATTTGCCACCATAATAGTAATAGTATTGAGATTGGTCTTGCTTCTTATTGTTTAAAATAACCCCTAATAACTTGGCTTTTGATGTGGTTAGCTGTTCTTTCGCTTTTACCGCATTTTCTTTTTCTGTGAAACCTGATGAAACAACTAGCACCGTTCCATCACACTTATTCGCTAGTAGCTGAGCATCTGTCACCACTAACACAGGAGGAGTGTCAAATATTACCAGATCATACACTTTTAAAGCTGTCTCCAAAAACTCATCCATAGAACGTGAGCTAAGTAGTTCGGATGGATTCGGGGGAATTGGCCCACAAGGTAATACATATAAATTTGATGTATCAATTTGTGTTACGGCATCATCTAAGTCGGATTGCTTGGTTAGTACAGTTGTTAGCCCGAATGTATTCGTAATGCTAAAAGTATAGTGAACGGTTGGTTTTCTCATATCCGCGTCGACCAGCAGGACTTTATTTCCCTGTTGAGCGAACACAGTTGCTAAATTGGCTACAGTCGTAGATTTCCCTTCTCCAGGTCCGGATGAAGTAACCATTAACGTACGGATTTCATTATCTATTTGTGAAAATTGAATATTGGTACGGATCGTACGATATTGCTCTGATACAGGAGATTTAGGATCGTTCTTTACTACGAGCTTACGCTTAAAGTCCGACACCTTTGATTTTTTTTCTTTTTTAAACGCCAACTCTCTCACCTCTTGTACGTGTTTTGCTTGAACGGCTTGTTTCTGGCACGGTTTCTTGAATGGTTGGGATAGCACCTAGTACAGGTAGTCCTAATGTTTGCTCTATATCCTGTTCTGTCTTGATTGTGTTATCAAGGTACTCCATTAGAAACGCTAACCCAACACCGATCATCAACCCTACGATAAGGGCAATGGCGATATTCATTAATGGCTGCGGCTTAATTGGAGATTGATTGTCTAAAACTACTGCTTTAGCTAAGATGCTAACATTGTCTACATTCATAATGTCTTTGATTTCTGCTTGGAAAATGGAAGCCGTCTCATTCGCTATATCAGCTGCTAAATTTGGATCTGCGTCTTGAACAGAAATGGTCACTACCTGAGAGTTTTGCTCACTTTGAACGGTAATTTTTCCATTTAGCTGGCCCGTTGTCATATTTAGATCAAGTTCTTTAATGACTAAATCTAGGATAGCTGGGCTTTTAATAATGACGTTGTACGTGTTGATTAATTGAAGGTTGGTCTGAACTTCACCAGCACTGTAAGTGTTTTGTTCATTTTTTGATTGGTTTACAAGGATTTGCGTTGATGCTTGATAAATCGGAGTAAGGTAAAAATAACTAATCAAACCACTAATTGTTGCAAATAGAATCGTAATTAAAGCTATTAAACTAAGACGTTTTTTTAACGTTAGAAATAGTTCTTTTAAACTTATTGTCTCTTCCATCATATCCTCCTAAAATGAAAAACTCATAGTATTATATCATATAATGTTGTAAAATCTGGTGGTTTTTGTCATACTTTATATGATTTTGTAGAATCATTTTTTCGTCTTTCTTAATAATAACTGTTTTTTTATAAAATCCTACTACTCTTTTTAAATTTACAGCAATTAACAAATCAATAGGAGTGATCAATTTTGCGAGCCTTTTTTACCACTATGATTGGACTTTTATGTTTGATTCTACTTATTCTCGGGAACTTACATTGGCAAAAGAAAACCGAAGTAACAGGAAGTGGTTCAAGTCAACAAGCTACTGTTTCGGAGGAAGGTTCGGAAGCATTCGCGCAAGTGGAGCCAGTCCTAAATTACACAATCAATTGGTCTGAGCAAGAAAAAATGCATTTCCAAACTGCTCTATCTGAAAATCGTCCCTATCATATTCTTATTGTTGGATCAGAACAACTAGGTGAAGGTGAAACTTCTTGGCCTACTTTATTTCAGAATGAAGTGGTAGCTACATATGGAGAAAATATTATTTCTATTGAATCAAGCACCTACACAGAAACTACATCAGAGTTTGTTGAATCAGGAAAGCAAGCAGAATTCATTGCGAATCAAGCAGACCTGATTATCTGGGAGCCTTTTATCTTAAGTGATAATGCGGTTGTTCCGATTGAAGCGACCCTAGAAAACATCTCATCTGTGATTAATGAGGTAAAAAAATCGAATCCGAATACAACATTTATTCTCCAGCCTCCAAATCCCTTGTACCAACCAAAGCTTTATAAAACACAAGTAGAGGAGTTAAAAGCATTCGCAGAGGCACAAGGAATACCTTATCTCGATCACTGGACAAGTTGGCCTGACCCTATGTCTGAGCAGATAAAGGAATACTTAAATGAATACAATCAACCGAATGAAGAAGGACATCGCGTTTGGGCAGATTATTTACTCGGGCGGTTTATTAGCCAATAAAAAGACAGACAGCAGATATTGTTATCTGCTGTCTTTTTTGTATACTTCTAAATTTATAGAACATTTATCCTATTTATCCAACAAAATCCTCCTATTTCTCTTATATATGGTAAGATAGAATTAGTTATTTTTCATAGATTAGGAGGATTTGTCAAAAAATGAAGAAAAAAGTCGTATCTCTTACATCCGCTGTTCTATTAACCTCAACCTTTGCATCCCAAGCTTTAGCAAGCACCTATACAGTTCAAAAAGGAGATACGTTAACCCGAATTGCTACCAAGTATAGTACGTCGGTTGCGTCTTTAAAATCCTTAAACCAGTTGTCTTCTGACATGATTTATATTAATCAGGTTCTAAAAGTTGCAGAGACTTCTTCTCCAACTCCTACTCAAACCGTTCAGACTCCAACTGTCGTAACAACATCGGAGGTTAAATACCATACTGTTGTTTCTGGTGATAGCTTAAGTAAGATTGCAAGTTTATACAAGATTTCATTAAGTGACTTACGTAATTGGAATAATCAACCGAGCGACTTAATTTATCCAGGGCAGAAATTTATTGTTTCAAACCCATCTAGTAGCGCTAGTACGCCTAATACCCCACCTACTTCAATCGCTCCAGTTACTTCGACACCAACCACTTCATCGGTGAGTGAGTATAGTGTCATGAGCGGAGATTATTTAGGAAAAATTGCTCTCCAGTTTGGATTAACCGTACAAGAGTTAAAAACCCTTAATGGGCTAACATCAGACCGGATTTATGTTGGACAAAAATTACTAGTTAGGCAATCAACTGGTACCACAACTCCTGCACAAGTGGCCACTCCAGCAAATACGGTTACACCGGTAGTAGACTTTGCCAAAACTTTAATAGGTATTCCTTATGTTTGGGGAGGAAGTACTCCTTCTGGTTTTGATTGTAGTGGATTCATTCATTATGTTCTTAATCAAACTGGAACAAAGATTGGACGCTATTCCGCAGAAGGCTACTATAGTCGCTCTTACTATGTGGATCAGCCGCAGGTTGGGGATTTTGTGTTTTTCGAAAATACATATAAAGCCGGAATCTCTCATATGGGGATATATATAGGTAATAATGAATTTATTCATGCCGATGCTAAAGGAGTAGTTATTACTAATTTAAATAACACGTATTATAAACAACGCTTTGATGGGTTTAAGAGACTATACTAGATATTTAGCACCTTCGTGATCAATCCGAAGGTGCTTTTTTATACACTCAAATTATATGAATATTCACAAATTATTTAGATTGGTAATTGTTTTTCTACTTTCCTCTAAGAGAGATTTTCTATATAATGGATTTATGATTGTTTTTTCCTAGTAGATTGGTAATTTTTTAAAGTTATACTATTAAAAAATAGGAATCTTCTCCGATGAAATATAGTAAGTATACGTATTTTTACTAGAAATGAGGATTCTCAGTGATTAATATAAATGAAAAGGATTTTATTGAGACTGTTCAGGTAAAAGGGTTGCAAGTTTCACTACTCGCTTCAAGCAGTTCAACAGAAATCATTCATCATAAACTGGATAATGGTGCAAATTGGGCATTAGAACCTGAGGAGGGTTGGGAAGCTCTAGAATATCTTCTTGTCTTAAGTGGAGAACTAAAAACCTTCCCTTACAATGAAAAGGTCCCTAACCTAAAAGCTGGAGATTCTTTCTTTAAACATCCTGTAAAAGAGGTTTATACTTTCCAAGCAGTTGGGACTACTGAGTTCCTTTATGTAACTTCTCAGCCAATTTTCCATCGATACAGTAAAATTGTGAATGAGATGATCGAGTTGGTAAAATCCATTGAAGCCAAAGATGGATATACTCTTAATCATTGCACAAGAATTACTCGTCTTTCTATGATAATCGGTGAGGCAATGGGAATGGATTCTGAGCAGATATTAAAGTTAAATTTAGCTTCCTTTTTTCATGATGTTGGAAAGGTTGAAATTCCTGAAAACATTTTAAAAAAACCTGGGAAGTTAACAGACGAAGAGTGGATTACCATGCGAAAACACCCTACTATTGGAAGAAATTTATTAGAAGGTTCAAATATCCCTGTGCTTGCATCTGTTGCAAAAATTGTAGAACAGCATCATGAGCGATTTGACGGAAAGGGATATCCGAAAGGGTTAACTGGAGATGAAATTTCTATGGAAGCGGCTATTATTTCTGTCGTTGATTCCTTCGATGCGATGACAACCGATCGTGTCTACCAAGAAAGAAGATCCCCAGAATATGCATTTAATGAATTATTACAATGTCGAGGAACTATGTATCATCCCGAGGTTGTTGATAAGTTTATAGAATTAAAAGATAGTATACTAGGAGTGAGCGAAAAGTGAAAAAAGTATTATTTTCTTTTATAGCAATATTAATTTTTGCTATCAGCATTGCGGTTTCACCTGCAAAAGCAGCGTATTTACCAGAATACGATAAGTATGTAGAAGTTTCTTCTGAAGAGGCACGTGCAATTGCTGATTTATTAGGATTAAAGGGTGTTCCACTTGGTGAAGAAACTGCTAAATTATCATTTGAAATCCAAGAAGCGATGATTGCAAAGATTGAATCTATTATTAACAAAGAAATTGATCACTACTATATCTGGTTAACAGTCAATGGAGAACCCGTACTAGGTATTGACCCTCCTGTAGTTTTAATTTAATTTAAGGTTAAACCTCGGTATTGTACCGAGGTTTTATTTTTCATATAATTCAATAGGCATCCCATCAGGATCAGCAAAAAACGTAAATTTTTTCTCCGTAAATTCGTCTATCCTTACCATCTCTACTTCAATTCCCTTTGCTTGTAATTCCTCCACCGCTTCTTCTATGTTATCTACCTCAAAAGCCAAGTGTCGTAATCCAGCAGCCTCTGGAAAGCTCGGTCTATCTGGGGGATTTGGAAAGGAAAAGAGTTCAACTTGGTATTGCCCGTTCACCGCTAAGTCAAGCTTGTATGAGTCTCTTTCTTTACGATAGACTTCATTTTTGGGTGTTAGTCCTAGGATTTCCGTGTAAAATTTCTTTGATTTTTCGTAGTTACTACAGATGATTGCAATATGATGGATTTTGTTTAGTTTCATGTCACACCCTGCCTTTTCATAATTTTGACCCCTCTTAGTTCAGAGGGGTCGTTTCTGTTATTCTGTTTGAATTACCCGTTTTACCTTTTCAACGACTACCTTCGAACCGCCTCTACCCTCCACATTTTCAATCATCATTGCAACAAGTAGACTTGGGTTGTCAGTGTTGTAGGCTACGAACCAGCCGTTCTCCTTGCCGGCTTCGTTTTGTTTTTCTTTAAATTCTGCTGTTCCCGTTTTCCCTGCTAGCGGGTAACCATCTATCTTGGCAGCATTTGCTGTTCCTCTTGGATTCTCAACTACTTGCTTTAGTGCTTCATTTAATTTTGTTACATTTTCTCGGTCAAGAAGATTTGACTTCCATACCTGACTATCTTCGTCATCTAGTAAAAGAGTTGGCTTGATCATATTTCCGTTGTTTACTAGCATGGTGTATGTGCTAGCCAGATGAAGGACACTCATTTCGACCTGCCCTTGACCGTATCCTGAGTCCGCTAGTGTCACTTCTGAGCTCATGTCTCCATAGGTGGATGTTTCTAATGGAAATAGGTATTCCGATTCTTCTTCAAATCCAAATGCTTTTAATCCTTGTTCGAATGGTTCTTTACCAAGATCCAGTGCTGTTTGAGCAAAGTACACATTATCCGAGTAAAGAAGCGCATCTGCTAAATTGACTGGTGCATTTGGATCGGTTACTCTTGTTACATAATAGCTTCCCCACGAGGAGTCCTTTTGCCATTGCTTCCCGCTCAGCTGCATGGTTTTTTCCCAATCCGTTGTTCCTGCTTGCAGGGCAATTGCCGCTGTTATTGGCTTTATTACAGATCCAGGCGCATAATTTGCTTTAAAACGATTTAGCAGTGGCTGTTTTGGATCTTCCTCTAATGCTTTCCAATCAGCTGCTGTTGCGCCAAAAGATAGCTTGTTTGGATCAAAGCTCGGACTGCTAACAAGTGCGAGTGTTTCTCCTGTTGTTGGATGAATGACTGTACCCATTCCCGCCTCTCCTTGAAGTTCTATATATATATCCTTTTGAACGGCCCCATCAATCGTTAGCTTTACATTCTCGCCTTCTTTGACAGGCTTTTCAGCGAGTACGGTTTCTGTTCCGTCTTCTTTTTGGATGAGTATCTGTACTCCCGACTCCCCTTTTAGACGTTTTTCTAGAACCTGTTCGAGTCCTCTTTTTCCAATTACATCATTAGCAGAATATGTTCCTGGCTCTTGCTTATCCAGTTCCTCTGCAGTAATAGCACCAACATAGCCAATCAGGTGTGCAGCTGCTTCACCGAATGGATATACACGAGCTTCGACTGTTTTTCTCTGAACACCAGGAATTTGGCCAAGCTGAGCTCTCAATTCTGTATCATTTTCAGAAATGGTCTTTAGTGGTACAAAATAATCGGGTTGTACCCAACTTGCATTCAAAGCTTTTTCTACGCTTTCTTTCGTCATACCCAAAACCGTCGCGAGTTGTTCAATAACCATTGTTTCTTGACCCTCAATTTCTTTTGGAACTATCCCCATTTCGAGGGCTGTTCCCGTTGTTGCTAGTTCAAGTCCATTGCGATCTAGAATATCTCCCCGTTTTGGTGTAGTTGTGTTAATTCCGACCTTATCTCCTTCTTTTAGGTCTGGAAATATATATGTAGTATCCCAGTTAAGGTACCAGTTTGTGTTATCTTCTCGCTCTTCCTTTGTTAACCGAGCATCATGCTCAAAGGAAATCTCACCAGCCATGCTATCCATGCTAACAGTAAAAGGAAGACTTGCTTCTGTGACCTTTTTGTCACGTTCCTTTATTTCGGTTGGTTTTTCATAAGAAACTTTTAAGTTGGTGATGCCGAGGTCATTGTATATTTTTTGATATCTCTCAACAAACTCATTCTTCTTAATGCTCTCCTTCGCTTCAGCCGAAAGATAGCTGTACATGTTCTCAAAATTTTGATCATTCCAAAGCTTTACATACATTACAAAACGATCCTCCGGCTGCGGCTCTTTGTTACAGCTCGTAAGGACAAATAGTAGTATTATGGCTATTAGCCATAGTGACTTCTTCATGATTCTCCTCCTTTAAATCTCATTGTTCTATTTTACCATATTCCTGTAAATAAACGTAAAAATCCGCACATGTCTAGTTTGTGACTACCCTCCAAAAGGGAAAAGAAAAACATAAAAAGAATGAGGTGAAAAGAATGGTCAAAATATTTATTGATCCTGGACATGGCGGATCTGATTCAGGTGCCGCGGGCTACGGGATTCTTGAAAAAAATGTGACACTACAAATTGGTCTTAGAATTAGAGACATTCTTGAAAGAGAATACTCCAATGTGTCAGTAAGAATGAGTCGGACTGGAGATACAACTGTTTCTTTGAATCAAAGATCCAATGCAGCAAATTCCTGGGGTGCAGACTTCCTTTATTCGGTACATGTGAACGCAGGTGGAGGCGTTGGTTACGAGGATTATATCTATAGTGGCTTATCTAGTAGTTCTCGTACTGCTCAGATGCAACGCACTATCCACTCTGAAATCATTGCGAGAAACAATATGAATGACAGAGGGATGAAGAAAGCGGACTTCCATATGCTTCGTGAAACCAATATGGACGCTGTATTAACAGAGAATGGTTTCATAGATAATGCTGGTGATGCGGCAAAAATGAAGGATCCAGCCTGGATTGAGCAGGTGGCTAGAGGGCATGTGGTTGGGTTAGAAAGAATCTATAATCTGACAAGAAACGGAAATGCTCCAGCCACATCTACTCCTGCTGCGGCAACGGCACCGGCAACGGCACCAGCACCGTCATCAGGTAGAACGATTTATCTCCCAGCATCAGCAGATTCGTGGAGAATTTATCGTGTAAATGATGCGCCTGTTAGAGCAAATGCTATTGGGCAACTAAGACCAGCAAAATTTGGTGGGCTCTCGTATCGTATTGTTGCTAACGGTAATGAACCATACACCTATATTATTGATACAGCTGACTTTGGAAGAGTGAAGATCTATGGGCATTCTAGTACGGGTGCAGTTATTAGGTAAGCTAGGTTGCCTCGAATGATTCGAGGCTATTTTTTGGGGGGAAGCAGAAGATAGCTTCCCCCTTTCTTTAGCTAACAAATCCTTTTAATGCTGTTTTTAATGCCTTCCTCTTCCCCATTTCCTTGAAATCTTTTTTCTTTAGCTTCTTTGGTTCAAGGGAGGTGTAGAACTTTGTTTTGTTTTTAAGCGTGTTCGCTTTGAGAACAAATTTTTCGCCCTCCTCCGCGTTGGCTTTAATTTCTTTTACATGGTTCAGTTGTAAGCCCGTTTCTATTTGGCGACGTTCGATGGTTCCGTTTGCCATCATGACATAGACGTATGACTTCGCACCTTTTTCTTGAATAGATTTAGTAGAAACGGTCAATGCATCGTTTATTTCGTTTGTAATGATTTTTAAGTTCACGTTTGAACCCAAAGGAATGTTTGAGCTAGGCTGTTCATCTAATTCTATTATGTAGGAATACTGAGTTTCCTTTTTTTCCTTTGGCTCATTTTTCGGAAGAGTCGAGATGCTTGAGATGGTTCCTTCCAACTTGTCTTTTTGAAGACCTGATGTTATTACTACCTTCATCCCCTCTTCAAAGGTTGAAATCTCTTTTTCTGTAAGAGTCGCTTCCACCTGTAAGTTATTCGATGTAATGGTAACAATCGGGTTATTTAGATCATGACGAATCTCTTTTACGATTCCAGCTATTTTGCTATCAATCGTCAGGCTGGATATACTCTCGTCCATACTAGCAAGTACAGTTTCCTGTTTTTCGAGTTCTGCTTCTAGTCTACTTACCTGTAATTCTTTTTCATAGATTTCAATTTCAAGTGAGTTGGCCATAATGGTGTTAGATGATTCATTTTCTTCGGTTATTGAACTTTCTATATCACCTAAGAGGTCATCTAAGCTATCAATATTGTCTTCAAGAGCTGCTATATCATCTTCAAGCCTTGATATTTCTAGTTCCTTTTGGGAAATGGCTGTATCAATATCGACAGAGGAAAGCTCTAAGATGGGAGTATTTTCTTCAACCTGGTCCCCTTCCTTTACAAGAAATGCTTCAAAGTTCCCTGTTTTCTCTTCGTAGTATATGTATTCCTCTTCTACTGGAGTAATTAAACCTTCGTCAGTTTGAGATTCTACTAGGTTCTGTTTTTTTACGGTTGTCCATGTATCTACGTAACTCATCCTCTTGATTTCGCTATCCTTTTTGTAAATAAGATAGAGATTGCCGATCATGAAGAGAGTTCCAACGAGGATGACTGTCCACTTTTTCCAGTTCATAATTCTAGCAACTCCTTTATAGTATTTTCTCAAAATCGACATAGGAGAATAATGCCTGTACTAGCCAGATAAAGACGTTTGTGGTAATCACAATGGCTAAGACGATTTTGTGGTTTCGGTTCATGTTGGATTTTACGTATGTATATTGAAGGACTATTGCCCAAATTTGAAAAAAGGTGATCTGAGCTAAGAATAGGATGATATACCTATATTCTGTTATATATTGAGCAATAACTCCTAACGAGTATGGAAGTGACACTGGGTCAAGTCCGAAATAGAAGTGGAACAGGATATTGATGGATTTTTCTATGAGGATAATAGTCGTGATGATTAGTTGAATGTTTACATATTTAATATAGTCCGTGTCAGAAAAAAGCCAGAAGATGAGCGCTGGGAAGAAAATAAAAAGTAGTGTTCCGAGTACCCCTATTAGTACTTGTCCAGCTGCAAACAATAGTTTGGTTGCTTCATATTCTGAAGGAGTTAACTGATAGATTTTGTTTGATAACATCTCGCTTCCTATACCTAGGTATGCACTAATGGAGTAAAGTAGGAAGCTCGCAAAGGTGAGTATCATCGTATACTTCCAGGTTCCTTCTACTTTTTCAGCTTTTGTCAATTGGTGTCCAATGATGTATGGGTCTTTTAATCCGCGGAACAACTGTACACGATAGATCATGTTTATCCTCCAATATTTCGCATATACTCTGATAATCTTACATTTTATTTTACTTGATATGATATTTTTTGGAAATGGAATCGACAAAAAAAGACCACTTCCGACGTGGAGATGGTCTAACTGGAGATTTCATATTGCTCATAAAGTTTGGTTACTAACGAGGGTTGGTACCCCAATCAAGCAACTTTTGTTTCAGTTCGTCTTCCATTTGAGCTAGTTCGTGCTCCGCTTGACGACGTTTCACACGACCTTCTTGCTGAATGCGAATGGTTTCCTCAAGTGTTTGGATGAGGTTTTCTTGCGTTTTCTTGAGTGTTTCAATATCCACTATGCCACGTTCGTTTTCCTTTGCTGTTTCGATTGTGTTGGTTTTTAGCATTTCAGCGTTTTTGAGTAAGAGTTCGTTTGTTGTTTTAGAGACTTGCTTTTGAGCTTCTACGGCGTTTCGTTGACGGATGAGTGTTAGTGCGATGGCCACTTGATTTTTCCATAATGGGATAGCTGTCATAATAGATGACTGAATTTTTTCAATCAGTGCTTGGTTGGTGTTTTGAATCAAGCGAATTTGTGGTGCACTTTGCACGGTAATTTCACGGCTGAGCTTTAGGTCGTAAATACGCTTGTCTAGACGGTCCGTAAACTGCATCATGTCGTTGACTTCTTGGAACGCCATTTGGTCTTGAGTTTGTTCCGCTTTCTGTTTAAGCTTTGGAATGGTAGATTGGTTCAGTTCCTCGAGCTTTAGTTCTCCCGCTGCGATGTATACGTTCAGAGCATGGAAATACTCTTTATTGTGTTCGTAAAGTTTTTCAAGAAACACCACATCGCTCATGAGTGTGTTTTTTGAGCGCTCTAACTTTACACTGATTCGATCAATCTGCGCACCTGTTTTTTGGTATTTCGAGAGCACCTCTTGTAGTGAATTTTGGATTTTTCCAAACATCCTTGAAAACATCGATCGTTTCTCCGGCTTTAGTTCGTCTGGATTGACCTCATTGAATTTCTTCATAAGGTCGGAGAGGATCTCGCCTACTTCCCCTATGTCTTCTTTTTTCACATGCTCAATCATCGAATTTGAAAAAGTCATCAGCTTTGATTGAGCTTGTGTACCGTACGTGATAATTGCTTGATGGTTTTTCGGATCAATTTGTTGCGCCAACTGGAATGCCTTCTCCCTGTTCTCCGGCGGGATCACATCAATTAGCTTTAACGGCTTATCTGTTTGTTGCGTAGCTAGGATAGGTTGGTCCTGAGCTGAAATTGGATCAGCAAAGGGGTTTCCGAGCAAATCGTCTAACATATTGCTGTTAGATGATGCTCGCTGCAATTGCGGTTCTGTGTTACGATCTGTCATTTTATTCTCCTACTTTCTTCATTCGGATCTAGATTCTTCGGTTTGAGGGTAATTTTCTTCACCACGTCAAGCTCGTAGTTCAGTTTATCTATATCATTCGATAGCACTTGGTTTAAATCCTCTTCAATTACATGGGAAAGGTCACGTAGAGCTATTTTTGTGTCTTGAAGAGATATAAGTAGTTCAGAGTTCTTTTTCGGCTGGCTAGATAGGAATGCGTATTTTTCTGCTAGCTCCACCATTGAATCTAAGTGTGAGTAGTAGAATGGTTCTGCTTGGTAGAAGCGCTTTGGTTCTTTTTTTGTAATCGAGTAGATCTTATTTGCTACTCGAAGTGTATCAAGCTGTTGCTTAAAAGCTGCGACGTCTCTAACTTGGAAGAATGCTTTTCTCAAACGTTGGAGCTTTGGCTTTGCTTCCTTTAGGTTCTTTCTAATGTATACATACTCTTTACGCGAGATGTTATATTTCTTGAATGTTTTTGCCTTTACGACTCCATTAGCGATCATATAAGTAATGATACCAGATACAACTGAGATTCCTGACGCTGTAAGAAAGCCATTGTTCAAAGCGAAAAAGCTAACAAGCCATGTCGTAATGGTCGTTGGAAGGGAGATAAAGAAAAATATAAGCAATGCAATGAAGAAGTTCACTGTAATCGACTCCTGACCTCTCGGGATTTCTATGTTAAGTAATACGAACCAATTGTAAAAAAAGTTTCATGTTTAAGTGAATCTAGTTTTTGATTCCAACTAATTTTCTCTATAATCAATATAACCGAAATTCACCATATTCAAAATGGACTTCCTTTGTATTTACATCTAGGTCTCAAGACTGAGAAACTGGGTGTCAGACACCCTCCGTGGACACTTTTGGGTGTTTTGTCTTTTTGGGGTGTCTGTCACCGCTCGTGGACAAAAATACCCATTTTGTCCTTGTGGGGCGGACACTTCCTGGCACCACTTAAGTATGATAGGCCCAATTAAGTACTGATGTCGGACTTTGTAGAAGTTTAGGTTGTTTATCTGTATATCATATGTGGTAAATAATGAGTACTTGATACCTAGGTTGAAGTGACAAATACAAAGGAGTGGTCTTGTGAAGATTAAGGTCAAAAGCTGGAAGATGCTTACTGCTCAAGACAAAATCTTTATTTTAAAAGCCATTAGCTTTCGGTCACAGGCAATGTCTTCAAGTAATACCTCAGATTAATTAACCAGCTATTTTTCCTTAAGGCATTTACTCACTATGCTAGTTAGCCTGTAAACATTCCACCTTTTCAGCCATATTTTGTGAACTTTATTAACATATGTCCCACTGCATGAATATACATACTATTGAAAGGAGGGATTTATGTTGAATAGTTATCCTTTATTACTCTTAGCTGCTATGCTTGCTGGTTTTGGATTGTTACGTGTTCCTGTAAGCGGATTCTTAGCGCCTCTTGATCCACTGATCGATGGCATTGGAGTTTTAACTGTCCTTATCTTTGCTTTAGCTCTTATCTATCATGGATTGATGTTTTTAGCAGGAAAGAAAAAATTTTAACTTATTCTAACCAGACTCTTTGGGTCTGGTTTTTTGTTTGAAAATAGAAAAAGTATTCATAATTCCTTCTTTTGGAATTAAAATGGAATAGTACATAATTTCCAGGAGGATGATGGGGTTGTTTAAAAAAATTGCTGCAGATGCTTTAGGATTATCGGATATTGGTAAGATCATTGACCCAAAGGATTTTGACAAGACAGATGCTGACGATTATGTCATGCATGAGGACAATGAAAGAATTTACTTCTTGATCAAAACAAAGGCTGATGAATATTGCTTTACGAATTTAGCATTGATTCATGTTGATGGTCAAAGTGCTGCTTCCTCTAAGCGCACATTGTATCGTTATCCGTATTCTCAACACAAGATCTCGAACGTAACATTAGAAACTGCCGGAAAGCTTGATATGGATGTGGAGATTAAGTTCCGATTAGGCGATGTTCAATTTGATGTTGATGTACAAAAAGA
The DNA here is from genome assembly GCF_042433785.1 of Robertmurraya beringensis. Taxonomy (NCBI): domain Bacteria; kingdom Bacillati; phylum Bacillota; class Bacilli; order Caryophanales; family Bacillaceae; genus Robertmurraya; species Robertmurraya beringensis. The sequence goes on from NZ_JBHLUU010000032.1 coordinate 74,631, forward strand.
TCAAATTGAAAAACTGAAGGATTTGTATAAGGCGTTGCTACGCATCTCTGAAACTACTTATGAAAATTCAGTTGTAACTGGCTTGGCGAACGAAAGTCTAGCGAAGGCGGTTGCTATTCTTCAAAACTCTCGCACTGAGGAGTTAAAGCTCTCTGAACAATATAAAGAGCTTACTGAGTTTGGCTTTAATTGGCTAACGTCTATTCGTGAACAGTATCATGAGAAGGACTTTGGAGATATGTTTGAGAAGTATATAAATAATTAGTAAACCATTAATAATTGAAAAAGCTGAATTCTCCATCAGCGGGAACTCAGCTTTTATTCACTGTATCATAGTCCTTCGTCTGGTTTACATCTAAATGCTACTTAACTTGTTTTATAGATTCATGACCGGGGATTTTAGGACCGCTTCATCTGCAAAAATAGTTACATGTGGATGTTTTTGGAGTATGGAAGCGGGGAATTTTTCGCTTACCTCACCATTAATCAACGCATTAAGTGCCTCCGCTTTTTTCTCTCCGGAAACTAGCAAAACAATTTCTTTACTTTTCATTATGGTATCAATCCCCATTGTTATGGCTCTAGTAGGGACTTCCTCTAGGGATTGAAAGAATCTTGAATTCGCTTTTCGAGTTGACTCTTCTAATTCAACTACATGGGTTTGAGTCGAAAAGGGAGTTCCAGGCTCATTAAATCCAATATGTCCGTTCCTCCCAATTCCTAGAATTTGTAGATCAATCCCCTTTAACTCTTCAATTCGCGATTCATAATTCTCACACTCCTTAGAAATATTCTTTGCTAATCCATTAGGAACGTGAGTATTTTCTATTTGTATATCTATATGATCAAAAAACTTTGAATTCATGTAGTATCGATAGCTATTTCTATCATTTCCAGATATACCCACATATTCATCTAAGTTAAATGTTGTTACGTTTTTAAAAGACAGAGATTCTTTTTGGACTTCATCAACTAGCAGTTCATACAGTCTTTCCGGTGTTGAACCAGTTGCTAATCCCAGCACAGGTGTGGCCAGAGTATTTATTTTCATTTTTACTAGCTTACAGACTTCAACACTCATCTCCTCATTATCCTTCACTTCAATTAGTTTCATCGAATAACCTCCCTAAACAACAATTCTTGATTCTCCCTTTTTTCTAGGAATCGTCAACCATTTCCCAAAAATGCATCATCTAATTGCGTATTCAGATACACTATCAAAAAAGTGAACCTTATTCATATTTATTTTGAGTTTAGTTGAGTGACCAATTGTCGGGTTGGATTGTCCAGGTACCCTGGCAATTATCGTCTCATTGTTTAACAATAAGTGTAGAAATAGTTCTGAACCCATATTTTCTATGACTTCTACTTTAAGATGAACCATTGAGTTATGTTCGGCACCTTCAACATTCACAACATCCTCACGAATATCTTCAGGGCGTACACCAAGAGTAATCGATTTATTGACATACCCACCTTTTTTCAGTACTTCTGCTTTTTCTGGTGGAATACCCAACCGAACTTCTTTACTTTTGAAAAATAAAGAAGATTGCTGTTCAATTATTTCACCGTCTATAAAATTCATTCCTGGAGAGCCAATGAACCCAGCTACATACTTATTTGCTGGATGATTATATATTTCATGTGGTGATGCAACCTGCTGAATCACTCCATTATTCATAACAACAATTCTGTCTCCCATGGTCATTGCCTCTGTTTGATCATGAGTCACATAGACAAATGTTGCGCCTAGTCGTTTATGCAATCGCCCAATTTCTGTCCTCATCTGAACTCTCAGCTTGGCATCCAAATTAGAAAGAGGCTCATCCATTAAAAACACTTGAGGTTCACGTACGATTGCTCTCCCAAGAGCTACACGTTGACGTTGACCTCCTGATAAATGCTTTGGCTTTCGATCTAGTAGATGAGCAATACCTAAAATTTCTGATGCTTCCTTCACACGACGATCGATTTCCTCTTTTGGAAATTTACGCACTTGCAATGCTAAGGCCATATTTTTATAGATTGTCATATGTGGATATAAAGCATAGTTTTGAAAGACCATCGCAATGTCTCGGTTTTTCGGAGCGATTTCATTGACTATTTGATCTCCGATAATAAGTTCACCCTCTGTAATCTCTTCTAACCCTGCGATCATTCGTAGCGTTGTTGATTTACCACATCCTGAAGGTCCAACTAAGACTAGGAATTCCTTATCCTTTACCTCAAGATGGAAATCTTTTACCGTATAGTCATTATCTTTTCCATAATTCTTTCTGACATGATTAAATATTAAAGTTGCCATACTACTCATCCCCTTATGCTGGATTCAATCTTTGTTTTGTTATTTTGTATACATAAAAAAGTAGGATTGCACCAAAACACGAACTTATGGAGCACGATAAGTACATAAGATTCGGCCCACCAACCTCAAACAAATAACCATTCAGTAAATTCCCTACCATTCCAGCCAATCCGACAAAAACCATATTAAATACACTTTGCCCTGTAGCTTGAATATGCTTTCCTGTAATCTTTGCTACATATTCAACAGCAGCAATATAGAAAAACCCAAATGAGAGACCATGCAATACTTGGATCCCAATCACAACAAAGGGGATTGGAAAGAACAATTGAATACCCCAACGAACAATATAGGCTGTGGCCGCAAATAATAGTGTTTTCTCGTATCCAATGCGGTTAATTACTCTAGACGCTAGGACCATTGCTGGTACATTTGTTAGAGATGCTATCAAAAGCGCTGTCCCTGCCAATGAGAACGATCCTCCAATTGCTTGAAAAGACAAAACAAAATACGTATTAAAAGCTGTTAATGTTTGATTTACCATAAAGCAGCCTAACAGGAACACGATAAAAATCGGATTCGTAATAAGCTCTTTTACCCCTTTGGAAAATGGACTATTACCGGACACACTCTTTCTACTTCTATTAAAAGGTAAGATTAAGACTACTGTAATAGCAGCCACATTTAGTATCAAATAAGGAACCCATATTGAGTCAATTAAGAAATATGAAAGATAGAGTCCTCCGGCAAATCCCCCTAACGCATTCCCAAAACTCCCTAGGCTACGAATACTTCCATATGTCTTCTTTGCTTGTTTTGCCGCCTCCACTGCATAGGAATCAGAGGTTGGAATTTGAGAAGCAGCAAAAATAGTTGATACTGAATAAATAATAACCATCATCATAAATAAACCGGTATTATAAAAATAAGCTAGTATTCCAGGGACCGCTAAACTTAGGGTTAAGATGAGCCGTGTACATTGATAGCGATCAACCAGCATTCCCCAGATGGGTTGGATCAACACCGATATACAGGTTCCTATCGACATTACGATTCCTACCTGGTTACTTGATAATCCATTATAGGAAAATAAAGTCGTTAAGTACGGTCCTAAGAGTCCACCCGTTAGACCTGTTAAAAAATAAAATAATCTTAAGTTATATACCGCCTTCATAGCTGATAGACTAGTGACTTTTGGTTGCTGAGCTACTGATTTTAGTAATTCCACTTTGTTACAACCACCATCTCTTTAAATTGATTATTCCTCTTTAAATGACAACTCCCCATCTCTTGCACAGTAAGTATACTTTTTCCCGCGATAGGAAATCCCCTTTACTAAGGTGTTCCCCCACTTAGGGATTTTCAATTCAAAGTCGCCATTCAGTTGAGGTGTTAATCCTAATCCCCCATAGAGCATAGCTGCTGCAGGCATTGCACTCCACCCTTGAAGATAGGAACCCTTCCCAAAAACTGGATCGAAGTATTCTACAGGAGTTAACCACTGTCTCTCAATTGAGTAGGTGAACCATCGAGTAAGTGGGTATTCCCAATCGTCTCTATTTCGGGTAAGCTTCGCCCAGGCATATACACCACTTAAATACGGCCAATCACTTCCACTATGGTAACGGAATGGGTAGGAAGATTTTTCAACTAGATGTTTTGTATGAGTGTAAGAGGGATAAACAGTCATTACACCCCAATCGCCAAATGGCTGATCGGCATTATTTTTCGTTTCAAGTATATCTGTGAGCAAATCTAATAGCTGCTCTTGGTCTTTATCTGAACCAATGTTAAAAACAGCGGCTAAAGCCTGCTCTATGGACACATTATTCTCACTTACACCATTTTCACTCGTATTCACATAGTTGGCATATCCACCGCCTTTCCATAGCTGTTCTTTTAAAGCCTCTACCATGGGTACAGTACTTTTCATTATTTTCTCTGCCTTTTTCCCTTCACCTATAAAGCGTAAGATTTCAGCAAAGCAGCTTCTGGCACGGATATGAAGCAGAACATCGTAGGTGACTAAACCTTGGCGAACAACATTATCACACCAATCTCGGCGATTTTCAGGCTTATTCAATTGATTTAATTCCAAATCTGTATAACGCTCTAGTTTTCCAATACATGCATTTACTAAATCCAATACTGTCCTTCCCTTTACTTCGACGACCAATAAGTCCGTATCATGAGTCCATGCCAAGTAGTCATGGATCATCATGACAAAAAAGGAGGGAGAGTCAAAATGATCTGGCCAAAACTGTTCAAATTTATTTTGTAAAAAATTATAAATAACTGCACTTGGACAAGATCCGTCTTCATCAATTCCATATGCCAATGTAAGAATTTCATTTCTCACCCATTCGGGTTTAAAAGGTAAGATGGGAAGAATAGTCCAGTAACCATCTCTAAAGTACGTTCTTGATGGGCTTTGATAGTTGACACCTGCATAAAATGCTGCGAATTCCTCTCCTGATTCCTTATATGAGGAATTTGATACATTTACACAAGAAGCAAACATTGAGTTCAGTAGGTTATTTTCAGAAGTAAATAGCTCTTGTAGCCATCGGGAATAATCCACAGCTTGATGATAAGTAGTATTCCTTTTATCCATCAATTCGTTTATCGGTAGGGGGCTTGTTCCTCCCGAAATAGAAATGGTGATGAAAGCAGATTTCCCTGGTTCCAAATGATCTTTGAAGTCTAAAACCATTCTTGGTCCTTCTTGTTCAATTTGAATAGCTGGATGACTAGATGCCAAATGAACAAAGTAATCTTTCCCTAGTTCCGCTTCCCATGAAGTATGAGATTCGTTCCAAGATCCTTTCATTTCCATAGATTCATATCTACCATAGGTTTTAACCATTGATGACATATAACTAGCTAAATCCCAGTTCATGCCATGACGTACAAACACATCTGCAGGCTGGTCTCCCTTATTTTCAAACCTCATCTGAATGTACATCGCATTATCATTATCATTACAATATTGATTCACAGAAACCTCAACCGAATCGAGTTCCTCTCCTGAATCAAAGGTAATGTTCATCAACCGCCCAAGGGTCGAAACCTTTTTTGTCCTCCTCGATGACAGTCTCTTTCCATTAACTGACCAAGCGGTAAACCAGCTTTTCTCTGTGACAATCACCCATTCTCCTGCTACAGAATATTTAGAAATACCAATATTCCCATCGAATTGTCCAATTACTTTTTTATTGGATACATCATATTCCAAAGGCTCATACCAAAAACCCTCCGTAATAAGTGCCTTGTCTTTTGGCTTGGTTACTAACATGGATCTATCTCCCCTTACTGTTGTTATTTAGATGCTCCTTGTGAAAGACCGCTGACAAAATGCTTTTGACAGGCAAAGAATAAGATAAGAATTGGTATGATTGAGATAATGGCATAAGCTGCCATTGGACCCAAATCCCCCATCCTCTCTCCCAACGCATTTCTAAGCCCAACAGGAATGGTTCGTGATTCATCTGAGGATGTTAAGGTTAAGGCAATCATAAATTCATTCCACGTTCTCACAAAAACCAGAATGGATGCAGCCGCAAGACCTGGACGTACTAATGGAATAAGAATCGTTAAAAACATTCGTAATCGAGAAAGTCCATCTATCATCGCAGCCTCTTCAATTTCGTCTGATATCCCTGCAAAAAAGTCCTTCATTACAAAGATCACCATTGGAATTCCCATAGCGGTATATGCTAAGATTACTGCCCAAAGAGTATTTAATAAGCCTAGTGAATGCATAAGCACATATAATGGAATCACAGTTAATAAGGCTGGAATCATTTTCACAGAGAAAATGGTCATAAAAATAGTTTCTTTAAATGGAAACTTCAATCTCCCCAGTGCGTATCCAGCTAGACATCCAAGAACAATGGATAGAAAAAGGGAAACTGCTGTAACAAAGACACTATTTAGAAAGTAAGTAGTTATAGGTGAGTTATTAAAAGCACTTAAATAATTTTCAAGGGTAGGTTTTGTAGGAAAAAAAGTAGGGGGAAAACTCATCCACTCTTCTTCGGATTTAAAGGATAGACCTAACAACCAAATAATTGGTGCGATTGATATGACTACCCATGTCAATACAGGTACATAGATTAGCAGTTTTTTTAGCCATTTTTTAGCGACCATACTGTTCTCCCTCCAATTACTCCTCTTTTGTTTTTAGTAATTTTAGGTAAAAAATACTCAAACCTAAATTTATGACGAACATTAGTACAGCAATAGCTGAACCTTGCTCAAAGGCACCGAATTTGAAGGCCGTATTATACATATGGATACCGAGTAAATTAGTTGATTCTAGCGGTCCACCACCAGTTAACGCATAGACAAGATCGAACTCATTTAAAGTACTTGCCGAGATCCAAATTAATGTGACTAAAATAGTAGGCTTTAACAAAGGTAGTGTAATATGAATTAACTCTTGCCATTTATTCGCTCCGTCAATGGTTGCTGCTTCATATACATCATCATTTATTGATTGAATCCCTGCTAGGAGCATAACCATTGAGAATGGCATCCCAAACCATAGGTTGGCTAAAATTACCATCTCCATAGCCGACTCGACACCTAACCAAGCTACCGGCTCAGAAAGGATTCCCAAAGACATTAGTAAATAGTTTAATAGCCCGGTTTGATCAGGAATGTATAAAAATTGAAAGATAACAGCTATAACTACCGGAGATAATATCCACGGAATAATAATCATCGCTCTTAAAATTGCGTTTAATTTCAATTCGCGCCTCAGCAGAAGTGCCATTAACAAACCAAGTCCGAACTGTAAAACAACACTAAAAAAAGTAAAGAAAAGAGTTTTATATAGAGGTAACCAAAAGCCTTTACCTGTTAACAACTCCAGATAATTCTGTAATCCTACAAACGTTCGATTAAACACTAGAAATTTACTTTGAAAAAAACTTAGATAAACGGCGTAAAATGCAGGATAAAATGCAAAAACACCTATAAATATGAGAACAGGTAACAATAGTAATGCAGCGAGCACCCATTCTCTATTAAGCTTCTTTTTCTTTCTTTTAGTCACTGGAGCAGTCCATTCTTTTTTCAGAGAAATATTTGAGTACTCCTTTTCCATCTGCAGCCCTCCTAAATGTTTAAGGGGAAAAGGAAAATCCAGTTCCCCTCTACTTTGTTCCAATTATTCTTTCCATTCCGCTTCAGCTTTTGCTTGCGCCTCATCTAATGCTTCCTGAGGTGTCATTTCTCCACTAAGTACTAACTGGATGGCCTGACGGTACGATTGTGATAGTAATTCGTAATTTAATGTTTTCGGACGAGGTTGAGCATTAGGGAGAATGTCTACAAATGTTTGGAATACTGGATCAGATGTAAAAATAGGATCTTCATACGCTGATAGTCTTAGAGGCATGTTTCCAGTACCATCTTTAAAAATATTCACTTGATGTTCTGGAGAAGTTACTTTCTCAATCCATTCCCATGCTTCATCCTTTACCTTTGAGTGATCGAAAACAACCCACACTCCATATCCGACTGCTGTAGCAGCTTTATCTGGATCTTCTCCATTTGGTACTGGTATTGGTGCAGAAGCTAATTTCCCCTTTAAACCTTCTTGTGCTAAAAAGCTTGCATCGGATCGCCATTCCCAAGAACCAACAATTGCCATCGCACTCTGTCCACTATTTACAAGACCTTGAACTTCCACTTTTTTATTTAAGTAGCTATCACTAGGAGATACTTTATACTTCTTGACTAAGTCAGACATAAATTGAACAGTATCTACTACTTCTGGACTATTTAATGCTGGCTGTCCCTCTTCGTCTACAAAACTACCACCCATATCCCAAATCCAAGGTAACGATCTCATAGAAGTGTGTTCAGAATCTCCTCCATTTAACGCAAAACCATACTTAACACCTTCATCCTTACCCGCTTCCATTAATTTAGTCGATACATCGATGAGCTCATCCCACGTTTTAGGTGGTGAAGCTGGATCAAGACCTGCCTTTTCCATTAAATCTGTACGATATAATAACGATCGTACATCCCCATCACCAGGTACTCCATAAACCTCGCCATCAAATACAACTGAATCCCATACTTTTTCTGGATAATCACTTGCATGACCCGATTCATCCGTATATTCTGTAAGAGGTGCTAACATCCCCACCGCTTGAAACTCTGCGAGCCATTGTCCATCTAAGAAAGCTACGTCTGGTAGATTGTTTGCTGATGCAGCTGCCATTAGTTTTGTACGAAGACTATCATTTGTAATTTTTTCGATGTTTAATTCCACATTAGGGTTTTCCGCTTGATAGCTATCCATGACAATATCCATCGGCTTTTTCTTATCATCCAAGTAGGGGTCTGTCCAATCCCAGATGACTAACTCTTTTTTCCCGTCCTCATTCTCACCAGAGACTCCCCCACCTGTTTCCTCTTTTGATGAACAACCAGCAAGAACCATACTTAAACCTAAAGCAACACTTAGAAATTTACTTATTTTTTTCATTTCATTGCCCCCTTGATTTCTTATATAGTCATTTCATATACTTGTTTTCTGCATTTCCCTAAGATAAATGCAATTCCACCAATAGCCCCTGCCTCATTTCCTAGAGATGCAGGAATAATCTTTGCCTGATTCGGAGTATATTTTCTGACACGCTTTGCAATTTCTACTATATAAAAATCCCCTCCTTGTGGAACTCCTCCTCCAATAACAACTTTTTCTAAATCTAGTAATGAAATGATATTGGCAACTCCAATCGCCATATGATTTAATGGCTTTTCAAGTATGTCTAGAGCAACACGATCGCCCTTTATGGCTGCTTCAATGACCTCTTTTGCACCGATCTTTTCAATTTCATGATTCACTAAACTTAAAATTAGTGAATGCTTCCTTTGCTTTCTAAAATACTCTCTAGCCCTGTTTCCAATCCCAGTTCCAGAGGTCACTGTTTCAAAACTCCCAAATTCCTCCGTATAAATATGCTCAGAAGATGTTTCATCATCTGTTATTACAAAATGTGAGATTTCACCGGCTGCCTTATGCACACCTTGAAACAATTCTCCATTTAGGATTAATGCTCCACCAATTCCTGTCCCCACAGTAATCATTAGAAAGTTGCTGACTCCTTTAGCAGCACCAATCCATTGTTCTCCTAACGCAGCTAGATTTACGTCATTATTTAAAAGCACCTTACCTTTAAAATGATGTTTTACTAGTTTCTCAACATCTGTATCTCTCCAAGGTAATGCAGGTGCATTGGTCAAATAACCCGTTTCATGATCAACCACTCCTGGTAATCCAATTCCTATTCCACCTACATGGTTTAACGATAACTGCTTCTCTGCTAGCAATAGTTTTAGTTCCGTAAACAAACGATTAAAAAAAGTTTCAGGAACATCACAGGGAGTTGTTGATATTCTCTTTTTCAATATGATTTCATGTGTTGGATTAGCTACGCAGATTAAAGTCTTCGTTCCACCGATATCAATTCCTACTGTGTATGTTTCCAAGTAAGTAACAGTCCCTTCTTCCTACATTAGTTATCAGATAATATTTCATTTCGGATATAGTCCATCGTACTTAACACAGCTTGATGAACAGCTCCTAGCACAACCGCTTCATCTCCTATTTCAGTCTTCTTCAACATAGGAATAACTTGTAATTTTGAATCAAGAATGGACTTCAGCTTTTCAATAAGTAAATCCCCACTCCCCCCAACATCACCTCCTAAAATAATCAAATCTGGTGCTACAATTACACTCAAACTAACTAGTGCGAGAGAAAGAAGATGGCAGTACTCTTCTACAATTTGTGTTGCTACCTTATCGCCTTTGTTTGCATTTTGGAAAATAAAATGAGGCGTCAGCACTTTTACCGTATCTAATAAACTAGATTCCTTTTTCTCTCGTAAATATCGCCTAGCTATTTTTAGCAGACCTTGTGTTGAAATAAAGTCTTCTAGCTTTTTTCCACCATCTATTCCAATAAGCATTTCACCAAGCTCTCCTGCTGCTCCCCGAAGCCCTCTCCATAACACTCCGTTCATAACCAGTCCTGCCCCTACACCAGCACCGATAGAGAAATAGATAAAGTTCTCTTGTTTCTTGGCCACACCATATTGTTGTTCCGCTAAGGCAGCGAGATTAACGTCATTTTCAAGAAGAACTTTACAAGGAAAAAGTTCTGATAAAACTTGAAGGCTTAAATGAGTATCGAATCCTTTTAAGGTTTGAACAATTAGCATTACAACCCCTGTATCAGGAGTAACAACTGCAGGTGCCCCGATCGAGATGTACTTAATAGACTCCCAACAAATATGTCTGGAATTAATCAATAACTCTACACGTTGATAAATCAGTGTAAGAATTTCATCAGGCGTTAAGTCGATTATGTTAAACTGATCATAAAAAAGGAGCTCTCCATAAAGATTTCCTAAAGCCACACGGATGTGTGTGGCACCTATATCAATCCCGATAACATAAAATCTCAATTCATTAAACTCTACTAATGTTGCCTTTCTCCCCTGGTGATTCTCTGCTCTCCCAACATTCCTAATAAGCTCATTTTCCAACAAATTAGTAACAGCTGATGAGATGGTTGGTTTACTAAGACCAGTTATCCTGCTCAAATCTGCTCTAGATAAACTTCCATGCTGTATTAGTACCTCTAATACTAATTTTTCATTTAAGTTTCTTATCAATTGAGGATTCCCTTTTGTCTCCATCATCATAGTCCTCCGATTTAGTTAGTAAAGTTTCCTTACTAACTAACTAAAAAATATAGCCACTATTTTTGGCAGCTAAAACTTCTTCGGTATTTCCAATAAATTAGTTAGTAAACTATACTTACTAATTTTTTATAAAGTAATTAAATTCGCTCTACATAATCTGATTATTTCAATATCAGTTATTTAGTTGTATTATTAATCAATCAAAATAAGCTGTCCATTTTGGTGTTAGGTTACCTGACATAGAATTTTAAAAACTACTAAAAAAAGATCCTCTCTTGAAAAAGAGAGGATCTTTTTGAGCAATTCTTTAATTATTGATAAGTTTATCTAGTTCTACTTTTTCTTCGCATAAATAATATACCGCTCCGGCGCATCACCTATATATCCAAATGGATAACAGGTAGTTAGGATAAGTTCTTCCTCCTGATTTTGTAACGTAATAACGCTCGTATCTTCAGCATCAACGATTTTTGTATTCACTATTTTATATGATGTTTCTCCGTAGGACATTTTCATTACGAATTCATCACCAATGTCAAGCTCCCCTACTCGTTTAAATACGGTATCACGGTGGCCTGATAAGACAATTTGACCACCTTGTTCTGGATAAAAGGAACCTCTGTAATGTCCCACTCCTTTAGCGAGTTCGTCTGGTTCCGTTCCTTCGACAATGGCTAACTCTGATTCTATTTTAGGAAGAAAAAGCAAGCCTACCACTTCCCCAACCACTGGCTCAAAATTTGATTCATCCTCTTGGTCATCCTGCACTTCCACTTTCCCTTTTGCTTCCTTCAATGATTTCTCTGCTTGTATATTCGAATGCATAATCTGATACCCTGCATAACCAGTTATTCCCAACCCTAAAAGAATGAAAAGATAAATAATGGACTTAATTTTGACCAGTCCTCCTTTTCTCATAATTATAGCAATGTTTATAAAATTTTCTGTTAAAATTTGTTATATACTTATAGAAAAAAGTGGAGGAAACCTTAATGAAGCTAATATTATTTTTTGCATTGATGCTTTTTTCCTTAGTCTTATCATTACTAGTTGGTCGTTTGTCTTTAAAGAATTCAACTAATCTATGGAGACCTTTTATGTACTCGGTATTCACCAATATCGTTATTTTAGGACTCGCTAGTATCTGGTGGTTTTTAACTGAAACGGATGGGATTAGTCAGGGTCTTGGTGTTATATACTATTGCATTGCAATGGCTTTGATCTCATTGGTTAACCTCGTTGTATTATCCATATTCCGTTCCAAACTAGATTCCTAGTGAAAAGGGAATCCCTCAACTCTGAGAGATTCCCTTCCTCAATCATTCTAATTCCTTCTTAATCTAGCTCTTCGGTTTACACCCAATAAGGTCAACCCTATAAAGAGAAATGCGAAACCTAACAATAGGATGTTATAGAAGTTTGTTGCTGTATTTGGTAATGTTTTTCCTGCTACCGGTGCTGTTGTTACCTTCGACATATCCTTTTTAAAGACTGCGAAAGTCGTAAAGTGAGTGGTCGGGACACTTACTTTTCCATTTTTGTATTCAGCACCTGAAACAAGCTCCCACCTCTTTGTTTTTTCGTTGTAAAAATAAACATCCAGACTACTTCCGTTTGCCTGTGCTCCCACATTGAAGGTTACCATAATAGCTTCGCTAAAACGTGAGATCTTCTTGCCCTTTTCATCGTAAATATTGAAATCATAGACCGCACTGATCGCATCATCCATATCCTTCATACGCTTCATCTCTATTTTCACTGCACCATTTGGAAAGATAGAAACTGGAATAGTTAATGTTGCTTTGCTATTAGAAAGAACAATCTTCGCACCCTTTTCTTTTAGCACTTCAATTTGAGCTGCGGTCAAGCTTAATTCTACTGAATCGTTACTAACCTCCACCGTTAGTGTGCCGTTTTGAATCAGTTTTTCTACATCAGCATCTGCGATGGTTGCTACTCCATTTTTGATCTTTGGTTTTACAATTACGTGGCTTTGTCCTGTGTTTTCAGGATTACTCGGTTTTCCTGGATTGCCTGGTACCGTAGGATTACCTGGGTTACTTGGTGTCCCCGGATTGTTGCCGCCATTACCTGGATTGCCCGGTGTTCCTGGGTTATTGCCTCCATTACCAGGATTACCCGGATTCTCACCCTCATCAGGATCCCCTGGATTTTCACCATCTCCATCCCCCGGCTCCCCAGTAGATGCCGCCTCAGCTAAAATAAACGTTCCACCCGCATCACGAGACGCAAGATCCACCGCTACTTCCTTCGCATCAGAAACCGTATAGCTTACTCCACTATACTCATCCACAAGCACCGCGCCTGGCTCAAAGTCCACCGCAAAAGTGACCTTCGTGGCTTCCGTTGCTGTGTTTAATCCAACATATACTTTCTTTCCAAGGTACTCACGCTTCGTGATGGAGTACTTCTCTTCATTTCCACCAGCAACCATCATACGTGTACCCTTCGAGAAAATCTTCGAGTAGTCGCCACGAATATTTAGTAGCTTGGCATAATGGTCATGCAGCTTAACCGCTGTTTCGTCTCCACTTTCAAGCTTTTCCCATGACATTCCGTCACGGTTTTGGCCGAACGCTGATACGACGCCATTGCTAGATTCCCAACTTGATTTTCCAGAGTTCCCAAGCTCTTCTCCGTAGTAAATCACTGGTTGACCTTTGGACGTAATTTGCAGAGCTGCTGCGACCATTAGCTTGCCAACATCGCCACCCACATACTCAGACAAGAAGCCGTCCTGGTCATGTGAGCTTAAGAATTGTCCAAGTGTCGCCGTGTTGTCGATGTGAGCATCGCGCTCGACTAAATACGACTCCACTCCACTGATGTCACCGTTCACAAAGTTCTTTGCTTTTTCTTTAAAATCAAAGTCCAACAACGAGTCCATTTGTCCAGAGCGTAGGTAGCCACCGTCATTCGTGACGCTTGCTCCCCAATATTCGCCGATCATTTTGAAGCTCGGGCTGATTTCGGTTAGCGCGTTTTTAAACGCCATCCAAGTAGTTTCTTCGACGTGCTTCACGGTGTCGACACGGAAGTAGTCAATCGTTTCTCCGCTATCTGTTCTTGCTTTTTCCAACCAAGCGGTTTGCCATTCAATGATTTTGGCACGAACGGCTGGGTCTTCGGTTCTGAAGTCAGGAAGTCCGTCTAGTTCTCCGCGAACGGTTGGGTCCTCCATTTCGGTACGAAGCATATCCTTTAACACTGCTTGCTCTTCGGCCGTTGGTAGTCCTGCTTGACCTTGCCAGTTCGGTTCAATGGAATCCATTCCGTAACCAGCGTGGTTTAACACGACGTCCACCATGATTTTGATGCCTTTGTCATGCGCTTTTTCGATGAGCTTTTTGAATGTTTCCATGTCACCGAGGCTTTCATCTAAAGACGTGAAGTCCTTTGCCCAGTAGCCATGATACGCGTATTGCTTCGCATCTAAGCCTTCGGTTGTTGTAAAATCGACACCCTTATTAAAGTCGATATTATCAACGATTGGTGAAATCCAGATGGTGTTGATGCCTAAGTTATCTAAGTAATCCAAGTTATCAATGATACCTTGGAAGTCCCCGCCATGGTACGCCTCACTATGCTCTGGGTCGTAACCAACCGGGTTATTGCTTGAATCTCCATCCTTGAAACGGTCGGTGAGCATGAAGTAAATTCGTGCTTCATCCCAATCAAAGTCAAGATCTCCTTGGTATGTGCGTGGTGCAACTTCCACCGCTACCGTTTGATTGTGTCGGTTTCCGAATTCGTCCACCGCTGTTACCGTCAGGTTCTTGATTCCTGCGGCAACCGAATCCTTCACTCCGATTGTGACTGCTTGAAGCTGCGGGTCAATCATGAGCTTGGATTTTCCACCAAGTGGTGTGGCATCGACGTACATTTCTTTAAAATTGACATTTTCATCTGTTGTCACATTGATCTTTAATACGGCATTTTCGTTATGCGTGATTTTCCCTGGTGAAACCTGACCTTCTATGGTCACCTTCGGCACGGTATATACAATCACCGATTTGCCATCAACCGTGTTTTTCGGGTCGGTCACCTCGGTTGTTTCGCCGTCCTTTGTTACAAGGAAGCTGTACTCGTAGGTGCCTGGGTCCAGGTTTTTCAACGTGTAGTAAAAGTACTCATTCTTCTCGTCATATGTCATCGCATATTCCTGAGCTCCGACTTTCACCTTCACGCCTTCAATCGTGTGCATCGCGTCGTTTTGGTACAACTCTTCATCACGATAGTAGAACGTTACATTTCCATCTTCTAAAACTGGTCCTTTTACTGCTGGTACAACGGTTTGGCCCGCTACACCTGTGACGACGGTTACCTTTGTGATGACCTCATCACGGTCAATTTTTACCACATGGTCATCGCTGTCCGGTGCAATCTTCGCCGTTGCCCAGTCGGTTCCTTTTCGGATTAAGAAGCCGATCGATTCGGTTGTTGGTGCGATTTCGATATTCGCAATCGCTGTGTCATCATTGATTTCCGTAAAGTCGATTTGATCGTTCTTCACGCCTGTATTCCATACCCAAATGTTCCAGTCCGTGAAGTCCTTGTCTGGTCTCACATATTTCACGCGAACATAGCGTTTCACGTTTTTCTTTACCGTTAAGGCGAGTGTTGCTTCCGCGTCGCCTGCTTTTGCTTTGATCGTTGCGGTTCCTGGCTTTAGGCCTGATACCTTGCCCGTTCCATCCACGATGGCTATTGCTTCATCAGACGATGTCCATGTAACCTTTGCCCCAAGCATTTCTTGGTTAAATTGGTCACGAACTAGTGCGGATAGCTGAGCTGTGTAGGTTTCGTAGACGGATTTATCTCCTGAAATCGTAATACTCTTCGGTGCGAGTGTGGCCACCGTGACTTCAATTTCCGCCTTCGCTTCACCAACTGCGGCAACAATCGTTGCTGTCCCATTTTTCACAGAGGAGACTTTCCCACCATCCACCTTTGCTACTTCTGGATTGGAAGACGTCCATGTGATGTTTTGGTCAAGCATGATGCGTCCCTTTTGGTCTTTCACGTAAGCGGTGATCGTTTTCGTTGTGCCTGGATTGATCGCAAAGCTCGTTGTGTTTGTTTCGATGCTTGTGACCGTTGGTGTGTATTCACCTTCTGCCTCATCGTACAGCACCATCATCGATAATGGAGCGACCGTTGCTGTTGCACCATTGATCGTGCGAAGCGTTTCGACACCGGCTGCTTGGTCGTCGACTACCACATTCCAGGACGCGCTGGATGGGAGGCTAACTTCCTTCGCTGCGTTGTTTGCATTGTAAATGACGACGATGTTTTTCCAAGAATCGTTGTTCGCATAGTTTTTTAACTGGAATGCGACGATATTATCGTCAGTTTTGTACACTTGAAGATTTTGTTCAATGGCTGTTTTTGTGTTCATTTTAAATGCTGGATGCGCTTTTCGTAGCTCGATCAAGCCTTGGTAATAATCAAACACTGGCTGGTATTGGTCCTTCAGCTCCCAACGAATTTGGTTGATGCTGTCAGGACTCTTATAGCTATTGTGGTTACCATATTTACTTCTCAGCATTTCTTCTCCTGCATGGAGGAAAGGAATTCCTTGTGACGTAAGGACGATGCCATTCGCTAGTAGACTGCGTTTGACCCATTCGTTTTGAAGGGCATTGTCTTCAGTGATGATCGCGTGCGGATCGGTCGTGATGTCCTGGGTCGCGACCTTCATCATTTTGTCCCATAGGTTTAAATTGTCATGCGCGGTGACGTAGTTGATGCTTTCGGATGCACGGTTTGTAAAGTCGGTGATCGAACCGATGACACCTTTGGCAACGTCGGCTTCCTTCCCGGTTGCTCCTGTCGCGAAACCTGTGGATGCGTCATCACTTCCGCCTTTAATGGCACCACGGATATTGTCGTTAAATACCGCGTAACCTTGGTCTTTCTGCGTTCCTTTGAAGTTTTGTAAGGAAGCATCTAAGCTTGTCGATCCGCCAGTCCATGGTTCGCCATAAATCAGAATGCTCGGATCAACCTCTTCCTTCAGCTCCTTCGTTAATTCGCTCATTGTTTGACGGTCGATTAAGCCCATCAAGTCAAAGCGGAAGCCGTCAACTCCATATTCGGATGCCCAATATTTCACGGAGTCTTTGATGTACTTACGAACCATCGGACGTTCGGAAGCGACTTCATTTCCTGTGCCCGAACCGTTCGTAATTTTCCCGGCATCGTCCGTACGGTAGTAGTAGCCCGGAACGATTTTGTCAAATGGAGAACCGCCAGAAAGCTGGGTCGCTTCAGGGATGTACGTGTGATTGTACACCACGTCCATCACGACGCGAATGCCTTTGTCGTGCATCGCTTGAACCATTTCCTTAAACTCGGTCACACGTGACGTTGGATCTGCTGGGTCGGTGGCGTACGATCCTTCTGGTACGTTGAAGTGGATCGGGTCATAGCCCCAGTTGAACTTCGGGTCAGTGGAGTTCGGGTCATCGACGGTTCGCTCGTTCACGGAACCGAAGTCATAGACTGGCAGCAAGTGAACGTGAGTCACTCCCAATTCTTTTAGTGAGTCTAAGCCTGTTTTGACGCCATTTGGCCCCGTGGTGTTCGACTCGGTAAATGCCTTGTACTTCCCTTTATTGGTCATGCCTGAATTTTCATCTATGGAAAAATCTCGCACGTGCAGCTCGTATAGAATTGCATCGGTTGGCGACACAAACGCTGGTTTGACTTCCGGATTAAACCCGGTTGGGTCCGTATCATCCAAGTTGATGATCGCGGTCCGTTGGCCGTTTGGCGAAGTGGAGCGGGCATACGGGTCAACCGCATAGTTGGTTGTTCCGTCTGCGAACTCGACTTTGTACATATAGTATTTTCCGTTTTGATCACCGTTTAGGGTGAGTGACCACACGCCGTTGGAGGCACGAGTCATGGCGGTTTCGTTGCCGTTTGTATGGTCAGTGACGAACGCCCCTTCGTAAGTGCCTTGGTCGCTATAGATGGCGACGCTTACTTTTTGAGCAGTTGGAGCCCATAGCTTGAACGTGGTTTCTGATGGTGAGTACGTGTACCCTAGATCTTTTCCATCATAGTAAAATTGGTCATCGTTTAAAACGTTTCGCATCGTTACCTTTGTAGGTTGGTAACCGGTTGCGTTGACTTGGTATTGCTTTCTTACGTCGATTTGTGAAGGGTCTGTGATTGTTAGCTTCACTTTTGTATCGCTAAGCTTCGTTGTGGTTGTTGCGATTTCTTGGTTCGCTTCGACATCTGTTAGTGTGAACGTAGTGTCATCTGACAGCTTTTTGTTTACGGACACGGTGATGCTGTTTTTAGCATCCATTAATGCCGCTTGAACCGCTGCGGTTAAGTCTGGCTTGGTGTAGCTCACTTCGGTTTGGTCTTGAGTGAGCCAAACTTCAACAGAGTCACCTTCTTTGATCTCGATTTTTCTTTGAACATCTTGTGTTGTCCAGTCCCCTGTTCTTGTGATGATGTTAATGGAGCTGGATGAGAATTCGTATGTTGCTTGGGCAAATCCGTCTTGTGTTGTGGTGAATGGATAAGCCGCTCCTTCTTTTCCGTCTTCCCAAATCCACATATCCCAATTGTTTTGGGCACCGTCAAAACGGTAGTAATTGATGGTATAAGAATAAGTAGTGCTTAAGATTTGAATCGTTTTTTCTGCCGTTTTTCCGTCGAGTGACGCTTGGACAGTGATGCTCTCGTTCGGTTGAACGGAGTACGTGTCTGCGATCGTTAGGCTGTTGTTGGATAACGTGATTCCGTCTCTACCATCCTTCAGGCTCCATTGAGGAGTCACGTCAGACTGTTCTCCCTTTTCGTTAAGTGCTTTCGCAGAGAGAGTAACCGTTTGGCCTTTTTTCATTGTGGCTGGTGCGTTGATGATAAGACCCGGTGCATGGACGACGGAGTTACCGTTCGCTTCGTTCGGGTTGCTTGGGTCGGTGATCCAATTGCTTTCTCCGATGATGAACTTGTATTCGTAGGTTCCTGGAGGAAGCTCGGTGGTGAGCTGCCACACACCTTCCGCGTTTTTCTTCATTTCTTTTGCGTTGTCAGCCCAGTTCGTAAAGCTACCTGCCACACGCACGCGGTCACCCTCACCTAAATACTGGAAAGTAACCGTAGCATCATCGTTGATGACCGGACTTGAGGCTGTCGCTGGTGGCGGTCCGATAAGGAAAGTTGAATTATCTCCCGCCTTCGGGTTGGTGTTTAATGGGTCCGCCGTGCTTTGATCCCAGCTTTTGTTGTTTAGTAGAAACTTATATTCATAGTTTCCTTCCGCTAGGGTTGGTAGTGTGGCGGTAAACACACCGTTTTCTAAGGTCATCGGGGTCGCTGTCTCAAGCGTCCAGTTGTTATGGGTACCAATGACATACGCGGCAGTTTCCCCTTGGCTTACATAGTTAAAGGTAACGCTGTTGTCTTCATGGATAATCGGGCTCGCTGGTGTGGTTTCGGCATTTACTCTTGTATACAATCCACTTCCTGAAACTAGCTGAAGTAGAAGAGCTATAACCATCACTATCGAGAACGCCCTCATGTTCTTCCTACTCAATCGCTTCTCCTCCTATTCTGTTTTACGGGTGGTGCTGACTAGCTGTGAACCTTGGTGATGTTTGTTGAAAAATGTGGTGCTTTATGTAGCTTCATGTTGCAATGGGGTGCAGGTTTTTGTGCAATCGATTGCACAAATGATAAAAAAAGAGATAATAGTTCAGTTGACGCCCTGTGCAACAAGTTGCGCAAGCGCTTTCACAAACTACTAACCTAATAATATCACCCCCCTATGGTGTCTGTCACCACAAAAAGACAAAATCGTACAATTTGTCCACGAGCGGTGTCTGTCACCCTTCGTGGACAGATTCAACGTTTTTGTACGCCTGAGATGGACACCCCATTACATTACTACTTTGTCTTCATTGGATACCTTTGCTAAATCTAACGCCTTTTTCAAAAATGCCTCTTCGCTTATTTCTCCGTTTAGCCTTGATCGGACTAGCTTCTCATGTTTCTCTGTCACATTGAAACCTGAGATTTCCAGGGACGCCTTCGCATTACGGAATGCCCTTTCCATTGGTTCTTCATTTGGTTTTGTCATTGATAGCCCTCCTAAATATAGGTTTCTTCTGATCTTTCGCCTAATATCACCATTCTCATATTATACAAGAGGACAATTGTATCTTTATAGTGCAGGACCTATTACATAATCCTTAAGTTTCATGTAAAATACAATCATTACCACTTACATATAATAGGAGCTACCACCATGAAACATACGATGAACTATACATTATCGGAGCGCTTTGAGGTTGCCTTTAATCAAATTCACGAAATGTTAAAAAATAAAGTGAAAATAAATGATGATAGATTTGTAGTGTTGTTGGATAGAGGGGCGAATAGACATCAATTAATAGCAAACTATCAAAAGGATTTAAAGCAATATGCTAAGTTAAGAAATGCGATTGTCCATGATAAGCGCGAGTTAGGCTTTTATATCGCTGAACCCCATAGCGAGATTGTCGAACATATTGAAATGATTGCTAAAGTGTTCAGCCGGCCAAATTACGCATTATCGATCGCAACTAAAGAAGTGATTTGTTTTGATTACGAAGATAGCTTACAAGAGGTCTTTAAAGTTATTAAAGAATATGGCTATGCTCAATATCCCATCTATAAAAATAAAGAATGTATAGGCTTATTATCTACTGATGATATTGTCAGATGGATGTCTGAGAATCTGATCAATACGATTGTAGACATAACTGACATTCGTGTATTTGATATTATTTCAACGGTAGAAAGCCACCCGATAGAGTTTGTTTCAAAAACAATGGACATCTTTTCAGTAGAAGAAATTTATGAGGAAAAACATAAAAATACGTTGGATTTAGAAGCGATTATTATTACTGAAAATGGAAGCAATTCTGAAAGACCACTAGGAATCATTACTGCTTGGGATCTAATAGAGTTGGACTACCAGGATGAAAATTGAATACGCTCGTCGTAAAGGCACTTGCAGTGATGCAGATGTCTTTTACGTATTAAGCACTACTGAGGTGTTAATAGGGTGTCTGTCACCCTTCGTGGACACTTTTGGTATTTTTGTACGCGTGGAGTGGACAGTCTACTTCCTTACTTATTCTAAGGTGTTTATTTAGAGAGACTAAATGAATACGTAGTGTTTCTCTCAAGGAACAAATTACAACGAATGGCAAAAATCCCTAGATATAATTTGTTTATTTACCACCACTCTGTAAGCGATTACAATATTGCTTACAAGTACTTGTCAGATATCACCAATACCTACATACCTAACTATCTGAACTTTCAGTTATTTGGTTATCCGGGGACATACGAACATATGAGGTATTTATTTTTCACATCCAGAAAAACAGAAGAGTTTTCACCTATTAACTATTTTTAGATCGATCTTAGAACGTGAGTTAAAGACGAACATAGGGGGAAAAAGGATGAGTAAATTTAATAGCTTCTTAGAAACAAAAGTAATGCCTGTGGCAGGTAGATTAGCTGCCCAGCGACATCTTGGTGCACTGCGAGACGGGATTATCCTAGCCATGCCACTGATTATCATTGGCTCTCTTTTCTTAATCATTGCTAACTTCCCAATTACTGCATGGACTAACTATCTAGCAGAACATCCAACTCTTAAAACTAGTCTGTTATATCCATACCGCGGGACCTTCGAAATCATGGGGCTCGTCGCTACATTTGGGGTCGCATATCGCTTAGCTGAAAGTTATAAGCTCGATGCACTGGCTAGCGCGGCTATTTCACTTGCTGCCTACTTTGTTGTATCACCTTTTACTAGCTATGTGATTGGACAAGATCCAAATACTGGTGCAGACATCTTGGAAAATGCTTATAATACTGGACTTTTTACAAGTAAAGGCTTATTCGTTGGAATGGTCATTGCCATCCTATCAACTGAAATTTACCGAAAAATTACTGAAATGAATATTGTCATTAAGTTACCTGATGGAGTACCTCCTGCTGTTTCGAGATCCTTCTCAGCTTTAATACCAGCGTTTGTAGCCGTTGTTGTAGCATGGGGATTACGCTTGCTTGTAGAAAACATCGGTGACTTTGGCAGCATACACAATGTTGTATCCGTCCTATTACAGCAGCCGCTAACCACCCTTGGCACAAGCTTGGTTGGAACGATTATTGTCTTTATACTTATTCAAATGTTATGGTGCTTAGGTTTACACGGAGCAAACATTGTTAACGCAGTTATCTTACCGGTTTGGTTAACATTGACACAAGAAAATGCAATGTCATTTGAAGCTGGCGAACCTGTGAAAAATATTGTAACAAAC
Source organism: Robertmurraya beringensis (assembly GCF_042433785.1). Lineage (NCBI taxonomy): Bacteria > Bacillati > Bacillota > Bacilli > Caryophanales > Bacillaceae > Robertmurraya > Robertmurraya beringensis. The sequence goes on from NZ_JBHLUU010000032.1 coordinate 97,034, forward strand.
GAGTTTAATGATATTGTCTTTATCGGTGGATCCGGTACAACGCTCTCTTTAGTACTCGCCATGGTATTTTTCGCAAGAAGCCAACAGATGAAACAGTTAGGACGCCTTGGTATTGGACCTGGAATCTTTAATATCAATGAACCAGTTACCTTTGGTATGCCAATCGTTCTGAATCCAATTATGATGATTCCATTTATCTTAGCTCCAGTTGCTGCGGTTATTATGACGTTTGTTTCTATGGATTTAGGATTGGTAGCAAAACCAATCGGAGTCGTAACTCCGTTTACCATGCCTCCTATCCTAAACGGTTATATCATCACTGGCAGTATCTCAGGTGCCATTCTTCAATTGGCCATCATCGTAGTATCATTCTTCATCTACTTCCCATTCTTTAAAATGTGGGATACGCAGAAGCTTGCCGAAGAGAAAGGTGCCGCTACGAATACTACATCTACAGAAAACACTGTTAATATGTAGTTGTGGTGACAGACACCCTTAAAAGACAGATTGGCTTGTTTTGTCCACGGATGGTGTCTGTCACCCTTCGTGGACAAAACCACTCATTTTGTACGTGTGGAGTGGACACTGTCATTAAAAAAGGATTGGCTCGTATGGAGCCAATCCTTTTTCTTTATGTTCTAACTACTAAATCTCCCCGTATTATAAGCTTCCCTTCCAATTCTAATGAAAATAGTTGCTCTTCTAGATCACCATATTCCGATCCTAATATCTGCTTTAATTTACTGATTGAGACAGACTGAGGAATTTTCTCCAATAAAACTGAATTTGCATCCGGTTTAATAGCTGATTTAGGATCCACACTCGTATTTTCTTGAAACACTGACTCCACACCAATATAAGGTCTCTTTCCTTTTACCAATAATTGATTACATCCTTGGCCTTCTAATGAATAAATAGGATGTGGGACTGCATATACCTCCCGTTTCTGCCTTTCAGCAAACTTAGCGGTCCAGAGTGCCCCACTTTTGACACCAGCTTCAACAATAATGACTTCGTTAGACCAAGCACTAATTAAAGCATTTCTTTCGATAAATTGTGGCTGTTTAACCGATGTTCCAGGTGGATATTTAGATAAAAATACGCTTCCTGATTCAATCAGTTCATCATAAAGCTTTCGCTGTTCAGTGGGATAACATATGTCTACCCCACTTCCTAAGAACGATATCGTTTTACCGCCCGCCTTCATACATGCAGCTTGTGAATACGAATCGATACCTTTCGCAAAACCACTTACTACGACTATGTCCCTTTTAGCAAGCTCTTTTCCTATTTCCTTGGCTACTTTTTTCCCATACTCAGTACAACGTCTTGCACCAACGACTCCAATTGAACGTTCAAACTTCTGTAGCCTGCCCTTAAAATAAAGTAGGATTGGCGACTCACCACATGTCTTTGCGATTTCAGGATACCTTTCATCTGTAATGGGTAACAAACCTATTCCCTTTTCTTCGATGGTTCTACTAATTGAATCAACTTTTTCAAAACTCTTGTTATCCATTATTTGTTGGATCATTCGTGTAGTGATACCAGGGACTCCATTCAAATCCTCTTGTGTTGAAAGGTATATCCTCTTCAGATCCCCATTAAAATATGCATAGAGATTCTTCTGCATAACTGGACCAATATATTTTAAAGTTGCTAGCCAAATCCAATACTTATCCATGGCCTCCTCCAAACAAATGAAATGCGTCTTTATCCAAGTCTCTACTTTGTAAACTAAGTCTCATATGATTTACATTTATTTTATTTTCGCCTTCTAGATCAGCAATAGTCCTTGCCACTTTAATAAATTTGTGAAGACTTCTGCCACTATACTTAAAACGATCATATGCCTTTTGAAGCAATGAAGTGGTTTCAGAATCTAACGGACAAAACTGCGCGATTAGGGATGCTGTTAGTTGAGCATTTGAGCTTATTCCTGATATATTTTTGTACCGTTTTTCCTGAATCTTTCTTGCATAGTCCACCCGCGCTTTTAATTCAGCCGAACTTTTAGATGGTAGGACATTTGAAAAGAAATTTACGTTATTAACGTATTTCTGAATATCCATTCGATCAATGATCGGACCTGATAATCTTTGCCGATATTTAATAATTTCGTAGTCTGTGCATCTACATTTTTCATTCCCAAAATAACCACAGGGACAAGGATTCATCGCACCAACTAGCATAAAATTAGCAGGATAGGAGTTTGAACCCCACACCCTAGTGATTGTCACCATCTGATCCTCAAGAGGCTGTCTTAGAGCATCAAGAGTTTTCCTACTGAATTCAGCGATCTCATCAAGAAAAAGAACCCCATTATGTGCAAAAGAAATCTCTCCTGGTTTCGCAAATGGACCACCTCCAATGAGTGAGTTTGTTGAAGCATTATGATGGGGTGCACGAAACGGTCTCTGTGTAATTAAAGTTCCTTTTTCATGTAACATACTTGCTATGCTATAAATCTTGGTTACTTCTAATGACTCCTTTTCACTCATCTCAGGAAGGATCGTAGGAATTCTTTTAGCAATCATTGATTTGCCACAACCGGGTGGACCAATCATAAGGAGATTATGTCCTCCAGCTGCCGCTATTACCATATAATTAAGGATGGTTTCCTGTCCCTTAACATCAATAAAATCCAATTTGGTTTGTTGTTCTGGAATACCTTTTTCATTTAGTAATAATTCGTCTGGAACCTTCCCTCCCAAAATTTCAACAGCCTCTCTTAAATCTCTACATCCAAAGATTTCTACTCCTTTTACTAATTTCGCTTCCTGTACATTTTCTATTGGAAGGAGAATTTTCTTAATTCCAACCTCTTGCGCTTTTAAAACCATGGGAAGGATTCCACTGCTTCCACGAATGTTAGCGTTCAATGAAAGTTCTCCAATAAATGCGGTTTGATTCAAATCTCTTGGTTCTGGTATTTGATTGCTTCTTAAAAGTAACCCTATTGCCATAGCTAAGTCGTAATGAGTTCCCGTTTTCTTCATATCAGAAGGGGCAAGGTTAAAAACCACTTTGAATACAGGAAAAACAAAGCCTGATGATAACATTGCTGCTTCGAGTCTTTCTCGTGCCTCTTTCACTGCCTTATCACCTAACCCAACAATGGATACAGAACTCAGCCCCGCCATTGTCTCTGTTTCCACTTCAACCACCTGCCCATCAATCCCCAGCAAAGCAAAACTATAAACACTCGAGGCCATACAACCGCTCCATTTCCTTTGATCCATAATTCTCTTTTTGCATCAAAAACTCTAGATAGTGTTCTCGCATTGGTTCGGGAAAATAGGAAAGGATTTGTTCTTTTGTTACAAGGGGATTATGTTCGTTGAGCATGTAGGCACGGTAACTACTCCAAGGATAAGTTTCTAAAGATTCAACCATACCAGCAGATAAGGGGTTTCTGTGAATATAACGGCTTAGGTCCAGTTCATGTTCGGGGGAATCAATTATATCGTGGAAATATCTCTTTTCGAATACATGTCCGGAGAAGTCATATTTGAGGTTAAAATATCTGGCGTATTTGCTGTGAAGGTATTTGATGATAGGACCAGGAGGGATTTTCGTGGTTTCTAGCTGAAGATGAATATGATTGGACATAAGGCAGTAGGCGTGGATATTGAAACTGTATCTTTCCTTAGTTTCTAATAACATACCTAAGTATTTTCTTCGATCCGGATCATCGTAAAACAAGGGTTGCTTCCTGATTCCTCTACTTGTGATATGATACTTCGCACCCGGAAACCAAGTACGTGCACGTCTTGCCATGCGTGAGCCTCCTTTTAATTTTATTTAATGAAGTGTCGAGTTTGTTGAGAGAGATTTGTAGGTTTCGCAAAGTGGGAGAAGTGGGGTTTCTAATATTATACTACTCTCTCACCCACCAATAAATAGAGTCAACAGTTTACCTCATATAAATCATAATAAATATGACAACCTTCCTCTCCTCCCCACTGTCCACCTCAGAAAGACAAAAAGACCAAATCTGTCCACGAAGGGTGACAGACACCCTAAAAAGACAGATTGGCCCTATTTGTCCACGAACGGTGTCTGTCACCATAAGTGTCACCGTAAGTAGACTCTTGTTTCATATGGTTGGAGGGTGGATTCTTTGTGGAGCTTCCTTTCAGCCCCTTCATAGTTTGCCAGAGCTAGTTCAAAGTCTCCTAGTTTTCCTCCATCACTAACTACAGAATTTCCCGGCACTCTGAATCTTGTCACTTCTTCACTGAAGTTATTCACCACAAGTGCCATCTTTTTCCCCCATTTGCGTGTATATGCAAACAGCTTCGGGTGATTTGCTAGCAATAACTCATACGTACCATACACGAACACAGGCTGATCCTTTCTCAATCGGATCAACTGCTTATAAAAGCTCAAGATCGAATCCGGATCCCCGACCTGCGTCTCCACATTGATATCCACATAATTCGGGTTCACCCCGAGCCATGTAGAATCTCCGCTCGTGAATCCTGCCGTCTCTGATGAAGCATTCCACTGCATCGGCGTTCGCGAGTTGTCTCGGCATTGCTTCCAGATGAGCTGCATGAGCTCCTCATGCGAGCGACCTTTCCCGCGTTCCACCCGGTAGTAATTCACCATTCCCACATCGTTGTAATCCTCGATCCTCGGGAACTGCACGTTTGTCATTCCAATTTCTTGACCTTGGTAAATGAACGGAGTTCCTTTCATCAGGAAGTACAGCGCAGCTAGCATTTTCGCGCTTTCTTTCCAGTATTCCTTGTCATTTCCCCAGCTCGACACACGGCGCGGCTGGTCGTGATTTTCGATGAAGAGCGCATTCCAGCCTCTTCCTTCCAATCCCGTCTGCCACTTGGTTAGCGCCTTTTTCAACGCGAGAACATCCACACGACTGTCATCCGAGTTCTTATCCCAAAGGTCCAAAAACTCAAACTGAAAAATCATATTAAAATAGCCATTCTCTTCACCAACCCAGCGATCCGCGTCAGCAATCCGAACCCCGTTAGCCTCACCGACCGTCATCACATCGTACTTTTTAAAAGTCCTTTGTGAAAAGTCAGCCAACCACTCATCGATACCCTCCACATTCATCATGTAAGGAAAGCAAGGAACCACATCTAGCCCTTCAGGATTTGGCATATCTGGGAAACCTGGCTTCTTTTTAATATGAGAAATCGCATCGACACGGAATCCATCAATGCCCTTATCAAGCCACCAGTTCACCATGTTCTCCAACGACTCACGCACCTCTGGATTTTCCCAGTTTAGATCAGGCTGACGCGTCGAGAAGATATGCATGAAATACTGGTCGGTCGCCTCGTCGTACTTCCAAGCCGGACCACTAAAAATCGACTCCCAGTTATTCGGCTCCTTACCTTCCTTCCCATCAGCCCAAATATACCAATCACGCTTCGGGTTATCCTTACTCGACCGTGACTCAATGAACCACGGATGCTCATCGCTCGTATGATTGATCACCAAATCCAAAATGATCCTCATTCCACGCTCATGAACACCCGCCAACAGCTCATCAAAATCCGCCATCGTGCCAAACTCATCCATAATGTCATGATAATCGGAAATATCATAGCCATTATCGTCGTTTGGCGATTTGTACATCGGCGAAAGCCAAATCACATCAATGCCCAAATCCTTTAAATAATCTAGCTTCGAGGTTAACCCCTTTAAGTCGCCAATCCCGTCTCCATTGCTATCCATGAAGCTTCTTGGATACACCTGATAGGCAACACTTTCCTTCCACCACTTCTTGTTCACGTTCGCACCTCTATTTCTACTTACACCCACCACATTTGTGAAACAGGCTCTTCAATTAACACCGACTTTAAATTCACAACCGCGCGTGTAAAGCCTTCTTCAATCGACATGATTGGATCTTCATGCTCAATGCTTACCACATAGTCATAGCCGTATGTGCGTAATGCACTCATCATATCCGACCACTCTTTCAAGCTGTGTCCACAGCCAACTGAACGGAAGTTCCATGCGCGTGTTCTGATCTCCCCATACGGCTGCATATCCGTTAATCCATACATATTGACATTATCTTGGTCAATATACGTATCCTTCGCATGGAAATGATGAATCGCATTTTCTTTTCCTAAAATTTTAATCGCAGCCACCGGGTCAATTCCCTGCCACCATAAGTGACTCGGATCCAGGTTCGCCCCAATTGCGTCACAAGTTTCCTTGCGAAGCTTTAACAAAGTATATGGCGTGTGAACCAAAAATCCGCCATGTAACTCTAGACCAATTTTCACATGATGATCTTTCGCGTATTGTCCAACTTCACGCCAGTAAGGAATCAATTTCTCTTCCCACTGCCATTTCAACACATCGCCATACTCATTCGGCCAAGGTGCCACCGGCCAGTTCGGCTGTTTCGCATCCTCGGAATCACCAGCTGTACCAGAGAAACAGTTCACGACTGGTACGTTTAAAAGTGACGCCAACTTGATCGTCTTCAACAACGTATCATTGGACTGCTCCGCAAATGCCTTATCCGGTGAAATCGGATTGCCGTGACAGCTGAACGCACTAATGATCAAGCCACGCTCTTCCACTTTACGAAGATACTCTGCCCTTGCTTCTTCACTTGCCAAAAGACCATCCAGATCACAATGGTTATTCCCCGGATAGCACCCCGTACCTATTTCGACTGCATGTAAGCCTGCCTTTTTTACCGTATCAAGCATTTCCTCAAATGATTTCTCTGCAAAAAGTACTGTAAATACTCCTAGTTTCATCGTGAACCTTCCTCCCTTTCACTGCTTTCATAAATCTTGTCTATAATTTGTGACACTTGCAGCGCTTGCTTTGGTTTTACCACAAGCTCCGCCTCACCCAAACAAGCCGCGACAAAATTGCTTGCCTGTGGTACATCTGGTTCCTCTTCTCCTGGCATCCAGTCGGCTTGCGTGTTAAAAAGCATGCCATTTTTCGTTGTATATAACTCAAATGGGAATACATTTAATCCGCCTTCCACACCAGAAACGCTAACATTCGCCACATCTTCCTTGATGTTGGCTGCCCAAGATGTTTCAAACAGCATCGATGCTCCATTTTCAAACGTCATGTAAGCCGTTACATGATCATCCACTTCAAACGTCTGATGGTCAAACTCTCCCCATTGGTTCACTTGACCTGGAATTTTACTCAACGTATTGTACGAGCGACCCGTAACGCTTGTTTGCTTCGGATTGCCCATCAGCCAAAGAGCCAAATCAAGTAAATGGCAGCCGAAATCGATTAAGCTTCCGCCACCTTGGAGTTCTTTGTTTGTAAAAACACCCCAGCCAGGAACCTTGCGACGTCTGAGCGCTTGAACCCGAACAACCAATGCCTCCCCAACGTCCTCCATCGACTTCTTAGCCGCGATCGCTTCCTTCATAAATCGGTAGTGATATGCGATCGCCAGTACCTTGTTTGCCTTTTTCGAAGCGTCAATCATCGCCTCACACTCGGCTGCACTTAGCGCCATCGGTTTTTCACATAGCACATGAACTCCCGCTTCAAACGCAGCAATCGTAATTTCTGCGTGAAACTTATTCGGAGTACAAATGCAAACCGCATCCACCTCTTGAAAAAGTTCTTTATAGTCCTGAAACACATGCGGGATGTTGAACTTTTCCGCCGCCTCACGAGCTCGATCACCATTCACATCACTAACGGCCGTAATCGTGCATTTATCGCCTAAAGCAAGAAAAGCCGGGATATGGCGGGCCTGTGCAATCCCGCCAACCCCGATAATCCCGATTCGTAGCTTTTCCATTATTCTTTTACTCTCACAATCTGTTTCGTTTCATTAGACTCAAGAGCTGCTAAGATCACTCCAAGAGATTTCATTCCCTCTTCACCACTTACAGGCACTTCTTTATCATTCAGCACAGCATCCACAAACTGATCAATCACATGTGAACTCGACTGGCCGCCCTCGTCATTGGATTGAATTTTTCCAAGCTGATAATTCACAACATCACCATTTTTGTATTGAACAACTAACGAGTTGTTTGGATCGTCCTCTAAACGAAGGATCGCATTTTCTCCATAAATAATCGTTGAGTTGTCTTCCTTGCCCACATACGACCAGCTCGCCGCAAGCGTCCCAATGGTACCGCTTTCTGTTTTCAACACACAAACCGCTGTGTCATCGACCGTAGCAAATTCCTTCGCACTCGTCTCAACAAATGCACCCACTTCAACTATTTCTTCTCCTAATACGTAACGAAGAAGGTCTGTTTTATGAACGCCTAAATCGCCCATCGCCCCAACGAAAGCTTTATCTTTTTGGAAAAACCAACCTTCCTTGCCTTCCACACTCCAGCCCTCTGGTCCACCGTGTCCAAAAGCCGTACGGAAGCTATAAATCTTCCCAACTTCTCCACTTTCAATCAGTTGACGAGCTTTTTGGTGAGAGGCCACAAAACGTTGGTTGTGCGCGATCATCAGCTTTTTACCGCTATTTTTCGCTGTCTCAATCATCGATTTTGCTTCCTCTTCTGAAGTCGCCATTGGCTTTTCGCAAAGAACATGAACACCTGCAAGCAGCGCAGCATTAGAGATTGGTGCATGAAGATAGTTCGGTGTACACACGCTCACCGCATCTACTTCCGCGTTTCTTAAAAGTTCCACAAAGCTCGTGTACGATGGAACTCCGTACTTTTCACCAATTTCAAGTGCTCTTTCTGCGTTATTATCGCAAACTGCCACAAGCTCTACATTCGGATTTGCTGCATATTCAGGTAAATGGCGATGGCGCGCGATACTTCCGCAGCCAATCACACCTACTCGTAATTTTTTCATGTTAGTTTCCTCCTTTGATCGTTTCTAACGGTTTTGCATTTCCGTATACTGGACGCTCTCTCTTTACTGGCTGTGCCCAATTGACAGCGTTTGTGATGACCTTTTGAATTTGTTCATTATGGTAAGTCGGGTACGTTTCATGTCCTGGTCGGAAGTAGAATACCTTTCCGTTTCCGCGCGTATATGTACAACCGCTTCGGAACACTTCTCCGCCTTCAAACCAGCTAGTAAAAACAAGCTCGTCTGGCTGTGGAATATCAAAATGCTCGCCGTACATTTCTTCCTGTGGTAACTCGATATATTCACCAATACCTTCTGCGATCGGGTGACTCGGGCTCACTACCCAAAGACGCTCTTTCTCATCCGCTTCACGCCACTTCAGATCACAGCTCGTTCCCATTAATGTTTTAAAGATTTTCGAAAAATGGCCAGAATGAAGCACAATTAAGCCCATTCCATCAAGAACGCGCTGCTGCACCTTTTGTACGACAGTGTCTGACACTTCGTTATGCGCAAGATGCCCCCACCAAACAAGTACATCTGTATTCGCTAACACTTCATCCGTTAATCCATGCTCCGGCTCATCAAGAGTCGCTGTCTTCGCTTCGTAACCTGCTGAAGTTAAAAACGACGCAATCGCCCCGTGAATACCCTCCGGATAAATATCCCTTACCACTGGATTCTTCTGCTCATGTCGATTCTCATTCCATACTGTTACCTTCACCACGTCAAACCACTCCTTTTACAATATCTTACTCCCTATTTTAGAGATTCATAGATTTTATGAAACGGCTTACATTGACTAGTAGGGTGGAAAATATTGACCTCAGCGGGTGCATTAGTAATTAGATTACTATCAAATATATATATTCTGCTTCATGAGGACTTAGAAACTCTTTTGGTTACCGTTAACTTAGTTTTCCTGCCTTCGCGGGAACCTAACTCTTTTGGTTACCGCTAGACTAGTTTTTCTTCTTCCACGGGAACTCAACTGCCCTTTCACTTACCGCTAACCCCGTTCTCCTCCCTTCATCGGTAACTCAACTACCCTTTCAGTGACCACCAAACCCTATTTTCCTCATAAACAGGCACTGCCCCCCCCTGCCAAACTCGACCTCTCCTATTGAAAAAAGACACCACCTCATAGTAGTCTCCCAACAATCTATTTCTTCCCTTCACCCCGATACTCATTCGGCGTAATCCCCACAACCTTCTTAAACACCTTACGAAAATACTTATCATCCTGATAGCCAATCATATTCGCAATTTCATAAATTTTCAGCTGGCTATTTTTCAACAATGATTTTGCCTTTTTCATTCGAATGTTCACAATGTAATCAGAGATATTCACGTTAAATTCCTGCTTGAACTTTCTTGAAATATACTCCCGGCTAATGTAAAAATGCTCAGAGATCTCTTGTAGCTTCACGTCGCGATCGAAGTTTGCCTGCAAATATGCTTCGATATCTTCAATAATATTGCTTGTCTTTCTACTAGCCTGTTTCTTCAGCTTCCTCAAAAACAAACTGATCTCGCGCCTTTTCGCAGCCACATACTCATCCAGCATGAAGTTCCCATCTTCATCAAAGAACGAATCCACTCGCCCTTCGACATCTTCAGACACCTTCACCTCAAGCTTTTTGGCCTTATACGAGCGATTGCTCAACAGCAAGTACTCATTTTCAAACTGCAATACTTGTCTAACCGATAAGTAATCATTTTCAGTAAAATCGGCCCGCACCTGCTCAATAACCTCATCGAATGCTTCAATTTCTCCTGCTTGCATCGCTAGGTCTATGCTTGAGGTGTAGTCCATGAGGCTCTTCAACGGTTTGTCCGGCATCATATATTCCACATACACTTTGCATGCTTTCGGCTCCAATAGATTTCTGCCCACGAGTACTTTCCTCGCTTCTCGGTACGATTCCATTAGCTGTGCGCTTTCACCGACCATTTTTCCTAACGCCATCGGACAAGCGATATTCATGGCCGCTTGCAGAGATTCATAAATGCCAGCAAGAATGTCCCCGACCTCATCAAACCGGTCCCAAAAGATGATCACAACCTCACCTTTGTTGGATAAATATCGAAACCCGATTCCGCATTCTTTTTCTAGTAAAATCTCGTTCACCACATTTAGTACTGTAAAATAGGCTAAATCACGATCTCCACTAAAGGCTTCAATCGTACTTCGGTTCACCCGAATGATCCCCACCGTGTAGCTTCGAGATGACTGAAACCCTAATTCCTCAAACAGACCCTCGTCTACACCTTCATCACTATTCATGAGCTGCGTCAACTTTCGGTCGCGGTAGACAGGCTTCATCATGTTCATCAACTGTCCGCTAGTCTCTTCTTTTTTCCGCTCCTCTTCTTCCTCTTTCCATTCGTTCACAGCCGTTTCTAGCGTTTGATTCAATATCTCCGGATCAACCGGCTTCAGCAAATAATCCGTGCTTCCGAAGTGAATAGCTTTTCTCATATAATGATAGTCATCGTATCCAGTGACGACGATCACCTTGCTTGAGGGGTGATTTCCTTTGATCCATTCAAGTAGCTTCGTGCCGTCCATTTTCGGCATTTTCATATCGGAAAAAATAATCTCTGGACGGTGTTTTTCGATCAGGTTCGTTGCTTCTTCCCCATTGCTCGCTTCATAGATCGTGGTGATTCCGTGCTTCTCCCACTCCCCTAGAAGTTTGATTCCTTCACGTACATGCGTTTCATCATCAACAATTAAAACGATCACGGCTAGTTCCCCTCCTTCGGCATTTCAACAGGAATGCTCATGCTTACAACAAAGCCTTCTTCTCCATTTTTATAAATGGAAAAATCCGCTTGATTTCGATAATAAATTACTAAGCGATCATAAATATTTTTCAGGCCGATCGATGCCGATGACTTCTCCGCGCCAGTATATAATTCGTGACGAATAAGGGTTAATTGCTCATCGGTTACTCCTGCTCCATTGTCCTTTACGGAGATTTTAAGCATCCCGTTCTCCTGAACAGCTGCTGAAAGGATGATCGATTGTTTGTCTGTATGCTGATCAAAGCCATGCTTAAAGCAATTTTCAACAATTGGCTGCAGAATCATCTTCGGAACGAGAATTCCCTCGGTTTCCTTTTGAATCACTAAATGAAAGTTAAATTGATCATCAAATCGTTGTTTTTGTAACTGCAAGTACGCTTTCACATGCCGTATTTCATGTGAAAGCGGGACGATATCGTCTTTCATATTCATGCTATAGCGCATAATTGCTGCAAGTGACGTTAGCAAGGTATACACCTTTGTCCCGTTTGCTTTGAGTGCCAACGTGCCAATCGACTGGAGCGAATTATATAAAAAATGCGGATTGATTTGCGAGCGTAAGACGCGAAGCTGGGAAGCTTTATTTTCAATTTCCAACCGGTATTCGCGCTCGATCAGTTCATTTATTTTTTCAATCATGCTCTTAAAATGTTTTCCTAGCATACCAATTTCATCATTTCCTAATGACTCAAAATCAGCCTTGAACTCCCCTTTTTCTACTCTTTTCATATTGGAAATAAGCACTTTGATAGGGGCTGTAATTTTAAAAGAAACAAACATCGTTGCTCCTAGTACGACGACCATGGTTACAATCCCGATCAGGATGTTCGTATAGGCGGTCTGACGAGCGATTTGGTACAACACATCATACGGAATACGCTTGGCAATATACCAATTTTCAACAGGTCCTGAAAATTGGTCAAACACGATGACCCCTTCGTCCCATTCTAGGCTCTTTGTGGATACCGGTTGCTCCTTGATTGGTTCGTACCAACTCTCCTTCATTGGTTCTCCAATCACTTCTTCATTAGAGGAATACACCACGATTCCCTGATCATTCACAATGAAAAGCTCTTCGGCGTCCTTTGTATATAACCGATCCGCTACCGCACCGATTCTTGATAAATTAATATCAATCGAAAGAAAACCTAATATATCTTCCGCTGGTACGTCGCGAATAATGCTATGAAAGCTGAGGACCTTTGTACTCTGTGATTTTGGTATAAAGGCCATATTGTTATAGCTGGAAATTTCATGTGGTGGTTCAATTAAATAAAAATCATCATGACCAGGCAGCTGCGCATAATAAGGATGTGACATGATATTCTCGTATTCACCCCTGCCACTAATCGTAGAATGATAGTTCGTAAACGAGTCCTTATCCTTATCAATATACAAATGCATTTGTTCAATTTCAGGACGTGTATTAAATAAATACGCTAGCGCGCGTCGGATTTCTTCTTGGTTACTCCCAATGTCTCCCGATACTCCTTCTCTCATCACGCTCATTAGCGGGTCATAGCGATAGAGCACCGTTGACATTTGTGCAATATCTTCCAGATAAACCGTTAGCTCCTGCTCACCTTTTGTGATAAGGTCATGATTCGTGGAGACAAACTGATCATTAATAGAGTTGGTTGTTTGGTAATAGGTGATTCCAATCGCTGTACCAAATGGAAGGATGGTTGCCAGCATTAAAAAGATGATTAACTTTTTTCTAATTCCCCACTTCATAGCTCCCTGCTCCTCCTCGGACACGAAATCCCACTCATTGTAGCACAATTTTCTTGGACTTTAACAGAGGGTGTAAAAAATGAAACCGTTCAATATTTTCCACCCTGTTGGTCAATGTAAGCCGTTTCATAGTTTTTTAAAATAGTTGAAAATAGGACTATGGAGGTGCAGGGGATGAATAGTCAAAGTAATGTAAAAGAAGTTGACGGGGCAGTTGTTGTTAGTGAGAAACGCACGCAAAAAGCTGTGTCCACTCCTTTGTTTAGTAAAAAGAAGCTGAAAGATGCAGGATTGTTCACCTTATTCGTTGGACCTGTATTCTTAGCATTTACCTTAATTGTCCTAATTCCTTTCTTTTCGGGTGTTTATTATGCATTTACGGATTGGAACGGGATTACGGGGTCGGTCCAGTGGGTTGGACTTGATAACTTTAAGTATTTGATTTTTGAAGATAAACAGTTTCACGCTTCCTTCCTTCTAACGACGAAATATACGATTGTAGCAATCTTGCTCACAAACGTGATCGGGTTTGGATTAGCGATTCTCGTGACACAAATGCTGAAAACGAGAAATATTTTACGAACAGTCTTCTTCATGCCGAATCTACTTGGTGGTCTTTTACTAGGATTCATTTGGCAGTTTATTTTTGTAAAAGGATTCGCTTCTATCGGTGAAATCACAGGAATTCCACTTTTTGAACTAGCTTGGCTAGGAGATGCAAGCACAGCCTTTTGGGGAATTGTGATTGTCAGCGTGTGGCAAGGTGCTGGTTACATCATGATCATCTATATCGCGGCACTACAAAATGTTCCACAAGAATTAATTGAAGCAGCAAGAATTGACGGGGCTAACAGATTTCAAATTCTCCGTCACATCACGATGCCATTAGTTGCACCAGCTGTAACGATCTGTTTATTCTTAACAACGGCATCCTCTTTTAAAATCTTTGATGCGAACCTATCGCTAACGAATGGTGGGCCATTTAAATCAACGGAAATGTTAGCGCTTAATATTTATACAGAGGCTTTCGTTAATAACCGTTACGGAATTGGTGAAGCCAAGGCATTGATCTTCTTCCTTGTCGTAGCTGCAATTACCGTATTACAAGTGACGATTTCTAAGAAAAGGGAGGTTGAATCGTGATGGGTCACAAGTATTCATGGAGAACCTTCAGTGTTGAGATCTTTGCGATTGTACTCGGACTTTTGTTCCTAGTCCCTTTCTATTATGTGGTGTCAAACTCCTTGAAGCCTTTTGCCGAAATTTTAACGAATACGTCGGCATTACCGAAAGTGTTTCAGTTTGAAAACTATGTACGAGCTTTTGAAATGCTTGATTTCTTTAACGTTTTTAAAAATTCGTTGATTATAACGATTGCTAGTAATGTAGTTTTGGTGATCTTTTGCTCGATGGCGGCGTATATGCTCGTTCGTACGAAAAAGAAGATTAGTAATATCATCTTTATGACCTTCGTTGCTGCGATGATTATTCCGTTCCAATCCATTATGATTCCGCTGATTAAAACAGCTGGAAATTTTGGATTACTGAACAGCGTGTGGGGCCTTGTGATTATGTATTTAGGCTTCGGGTCTGGAATGACGATCTTCTTGTACCACGGTTTTATTAAAGGAATTCCGGTTGAACTGGAAGAAGCAGCAATCATTGATGGTTGTTCTAGATTCGGCGTCTTCTGGAGAATTGTTTTTCCACTATTGAAGCCGATTACGGTGACGATTGTGATTTTAAACAGCTTATGGATTTGGAATGACTTCCTATTGCCGTCTCTTGTTCTTCAGGATCCGGAGCTAAGAACGATTCCACTTGCGACTTTCTTCTTCTTCGGTCAATATACGAAGCAATGGGATTTAGCACTAGCTGCATTGGTACTTGGTATCATTCCGTTATTGATTTTCTTCTTCTCGATGCAAAAACACATCATTAAGGGGATTACTAGTGGTTCGATTAAGTAAGGGTTTTACCTCCACAGTCTGAAAAAACTCAGGCTGTGGAATCAAATATAAAAATTTTAAAGATCTTTTTCCAAGGGGGAAAACAAAAATGGCTTTAAAGTTGAAAAAGTATTCTGTTTTAGCAGGTGTATTGTCTGCCTCACTTCTTTTAGGAGCTTGTTCAAGTGATAGCACTTCTGGCGACAAAGAAGGTGCAAGCAAGGACGATAAAGTAGTAATTGATATTTTCCAAGGAAAGGTTGAAATTGCTGATCAATTGAAAGCGTTAACAGATGAGTATACTAAAGAACACCCTGATGTGACTTTTAATATTGAAACAGTTGGTGGTGGTGCGGACGGTGCTGCTGCACTAAAAGCAAAATTTGCTTCAAATAAAGCACCTGATATTTTCACAAATGATGGAGATGCACAATTACTGGTTTGGCAGGATAAGTTAGAAGATTTATCTGACCAACCTTGGGTAGCTGACGCATTCGAAGGTACTCTAGATGGTATGACATCTGATGGGAAAATTTACGGTATGCCTTTAAATATGGAAGGTTACGGCTTTGCTTATAACAAAGAATTATTTGAAAAAGCAGGTATCACGGAGCTTCCTACGACGTTCTCTGAATTAGAAGCAGCTGCTAAGAAGCTTCAAGACGCTGGAATCACTCCATTCTCGATCGGATACGGCGAGTGGTGGGTATTAGCAAACCACGGCTTAAACGTTCCATTTGCTTACCAAGAAGACACAGATGCTTTCTTCACTGGCTTAAACGACGGTTCTGGTAAAATTGAAGGCAACGAATTCGTAAGCAAGTACTTTGATCTAATCGACCTAACGATCAAGTACGGTAACAAAAATCCATTAACAACTGACTACAACACACAAGTAACACTTTTCGCTACAGGCGAAGCAGCAATGACGCAACAAGGGAACTGGATTCAACCAATGTTAGACAAGATCAACCCTGAAATTGAAGTTGGATTTATTCCAATGCCAATTACAGATGATGCAGCACAAGCAGATAAGCTAATGGTTGACGTACCAAGTAACTGGGTCATCCACAATGGTGCTACAGATGAAGAAAAAGAAGCAGCGAAGGACTTCTTAAACTGGATGGTTACTTCTGACGCTGGTAAAACAGCTATGACAAAAGAATTCAAGTACATCCCAGCATTCAAGTCTGTTGAAGCATCTGCCGATGACATCGGACCTCTAGGAGCTGACCTTCTGAAGTACTCTCAAGAAGGCAAAACCTACTCTTGGCAGTTCATGAAGTACCCAGACGGTGCTGGTCAAGAATTCGGTGCAGCTCTTCAAGCATACGTTGGCGGCCAAGCATCTAAAGAAGACACAATGAAAGCCTTCGACGCAACTTGGCAGAAGCTTAAGAAATAAGTAGTAAAACATGGGATTCACTGACTGACTCAACTAAGTTGGGTCAGTTTTTTTGTATTGCCCCCTGACTGTCCACCCGACACGGACAAAAAGGGCAGTTCTGTCCACGAGCGGTGACAGACACCCTAAAAAGACACTTCTCTACATTCTGTCCACGAACGGTGTCAGACACCGCAAAAAGACACTTTCCCACATTCTGTCCGCGAGGGGTGTCTGTCACCGCATTCGGTGGTATAATGGAGGATAGACTATTTTTGATAACGGGAGGGTTGGACGGATGTCACATATCCCTGAGGTATACAAAGAATTAATTGAAGCGACTGCCGCAGATGTTTCGAAGCTCCTTAGTCCGGGTTATGAGCCGGATGCGAAGCTGGTGCAGAAAGGACTTCTGATATATAGACAAGGGCTTGTTACAAAGGTCCGCTACGAGGATGGCTCGGTTACATCAACGGTTCAGGATGTTTCACCGGTGTTTGTTCAGGTGGAACTCAACTTCTTCCAAACAAGCTCCTGCTCCTGCCCAGCCGACGGAATTTGCCGTCATATCGTCGCTACCTTTCTTTACGCATTTTCTCAAGTTGGCAGCGTGGCTGACTGGGTCGAGGAATGGCGCACTCCTCTTCATGAGAAAAAAACGGCGCAACAGCTCGGACTCATGAAGGCCAAGGATTTAATGAAAGGATCAGGCTCCATCAAACCCGATTACGATCATTGGGTGCAAACCTTTCAAAATAGCTTTCAATCCATCATGAATGGCCAAGGGACACCCAAGCCCTACCTCATCCCAGAACTGTACCAGGCCTATACACGACGCCTCCGTGCAAGTGCACCTGTTGAACAAGAATGGAAGCAGCTCTACCTACTGATCGGAAACATCTTTTCGTTCCGCCAGTTACTTAACTTAAGCCAACAATCCGGTCATAGCTCGTATGACATTGAACGCAACTACCAGCAGCTATTTTTCTCACTCATTGACGAAACCGAGGTGCTCATTAACCGCCTAAGCGTACACGCCCTTCCTTTCGCCTTTGATGAGTTCATCGCCCGACTCAAAGATGACGTAACCGACCTTCTCATCGACGAGGTCGCCCTAGAATTCGAACGAATTCAACTTTATCAGCTGCTTTGGAGTTCTCTTTTTAAAAAGAAGCATTGGCGTGAAGAAGAGCTAGAAAAACTAGCGAACCTTGGAAAAATCAATGGCTCCTACGCCCTATCCATTGGCTTCATTCACCTCAACCTATTGTTAAAACGAGACGAAAAAGCTCTAGCTATCATCACTCAACACGAAGCAGACATTAGTCCTTTTCTTCTCATCTGGTTGGAGGACTTTAAATCACAGCGTGACTGGAAACGCATGGGACCATTCGTTGAGGCATTTATTGGATACTTACGGCCATATTTACTCAGCTTACCGAACAGCTACGCATGCTTTGACTTCACACGCTATGCAACAAGGGTGCTGCAATCCTATTGCTCAGAAACCAATCGGATTGATCTGTATGAAAAAATTCTCATGCAGCTTCTTCCCTACAGCTACCGTGAATACGAGCAATACTTATATATAGAAAAGCAATACGAAAAATGGAGCGACCTGCAAGCCTATATCGGCTATGACATGACCTCCATCTCGACCGACAAAATCAAAGAGCTTCAAAAAGAGGACCCAGCCGTCCTTTTGCCGCTCTACCATCAATCAATTCAGAAAAATATTGATTTAAAAAATCGTGGCAACTATCGCCAAGCTGTTCGTGAGCTAAAAAAGCTTCGAACACTATACAAAAAACTCAAGCGCCAAGACGAGTTTGAGCAATTTTTCGACCTATTACTTGAGCGCACGAAACGGCTTCGAGCGTTTCACGAGGAATGTCAAAGGGGTAAGCTGATTCATGCTTAAAACGAGACTCGTACACATACACATTCGTCATACAGAGAACAATCGCTACTTTATTTGGGCAACCAATGACCATAACGACGACGTCCAACCGTCCCGATGGAAATCGCTTCTTTTTAACCGCCATAAGGAATCGTATTACGGAACCTTTGTCGATGAAGAAACGATTGACCAACATCGCGGCGTGTCCATCGATGCTTGGCAGCTAGTCTCCCTTTTAGCACAAGAGCAATTCAACCAGCTGATCGAGTGGGACTGGGATGAAACGGCGCAAATCTGCCTAGCCTCTGCCCATTCGCTACACGAAGCGATTTCGGAAAAAGATTGGCTTCCTGACTTTTCAGCGTGGGAACAAGACGAATTCCGCTGGGCTCTTCCTGAGCGGGTAAAGCAGGAATTTGATCCTTCTTTTTTCGAGCAACAAATTTCTGAGGAAGAAACCGTTCAACTTTTTATAGAAAAATGGTTCGATTCCTCCCTGAGCGCCTTCTTCGACAGAAATCAGGAATGGCATGAAAAAGTCGGAGTAAAGCTTGATGCCTTGAAAAATCAAGCCCTGTCTCCACGCGCATTGGCTACGTATTTTGATGAAGAAACCTGGAGTGAATGGATTGGACTGAAGGAATCCCAAGTACCGTTTTCATTGGGTTTGCGATTAGAAGAACCAGCGGATCTTGATGGAATATGGGAGCTGCAAGTCTTTTTACGAGGAAAAAATCAACCCGATCTCATTGTCGATGCCAAAGATGACAGCAATATGCCAAGAAACTGGCAGGCGTACGATTCGTATATTGAACGTGAGCAACAGCGCTGGGTGGAACTTTTTCCATGGCTGGAAGGAAGACGTGGAGTCACTAGCCAGTTAACGGAAAACGATGCTTGGATGTTCTTGTCTGATGCGAGTGAAACGTTGCTGGCACTAGGAGTTGAAATCCTCCTCCCTTCTTGGTGGCAAGCAATGAAGAATGCGAACTTGAAGGTTAAAGCAAAGCTCAAGGGCACGGGCTCACGCGGCCAGTCCTTTGTGGGACTCCAGGCAATGCTCGATTACAACTGGCGTTTCTCGATGAGCGGAGTGGAGCTAAGTGAAGATGAGTTCCATCAGCTTGTAGAGGAAAAAAGACGCCTCGTGTTTATTCGCGGTCGCTGGATCAAGCTCGATCCAGGATTTATTCGCACGATTCAAGATCTGATGAAAAAAGCGGAAAAAGAAGGCTTGCACGTAAGGGACCTCATTCAGCAAGAGCTTTTAGATGGAGATGACGAAGATCCATCCCAATCGCTAGATGATCCACGTGCGTTTGCCAAAATACAAATCGAGCTGAATCGTCAGTGGAAGCAAATGATCAAGCAGCTTCAGGACGTTCGGTCGATTCCTGAGGTTGAAGTGCCAAAAAGCTTCCTCGGTGAGCTAAGACCATACCAAAAACAAGGCATGAGCTGGCTATTGTTCTTACGAAAGTATGGATTTGGTGCGATTTTAGCGGATGATATGGGACTTGGAAAAACGATTCAGTTGATCAGTTACCTTTTACAGGTGAAAAAAGAGGACAAAAATCCGGCACCCGCTTTGATTGTTTGCCCAACCTCCGTACTCGGAAACTGGCAAAAGGAGATCGAACGCTTTGCTCCAAATATGAAGGTTTACCTGCATTACGGTTCGAATCGTTTGAAAGAGGAAAAGTTCAACGAGAAAGTGCTGGAGTCGGACGTGGTGTTAACATCCTATGGACTGACCCATATTGATGCAGCCGAGTTTGAGGCCATTACGTGGAGCTCGGTCGCGATCGACGAAGCGCAAAACATTAAAAATGCCGGAACGAAGCAATCCCGTGCGGTCCGAAAGCTGAACGGCAAGCATCACATCGCACTAACGGGAACACCGATGGAAAACCGCCTGACCGAGCTTTGGAGTATTTTTGATTTTACCAATCACGGTTACTTAGGAAGCTTAGGGAATTTCCAGAAAAAGTTCGTCTTGCCGATCGAAAAAGACAATGAGAAGGAAAAAATCAGTGAGCTTCAAGCATTGATTCGCCCATTTTTACTCAGACGGACGAAAAAAGACGAAGAAGTTGCTCTCAACCTGCCGGATAAGCAGGAACAAAAGGAATACTGTCCGCTTACGGCCGAGCAAGCATCCCTGTACGAGCAACTCGTTCAAGATACGTTTGCTCAGATCGAAACGTTAACTGGCCTCGAGCGAAAGGGACTTATTTTACAATTGTTGAGCCGCTTAAAGCAGCTGTGCAACCACCCTGCCCTTTACTTGAAGGAAGAAAATCCATTACAGCTTCTAGAACGATCAGTTAAGCTTGAAAAATTAACCGAGCTCATTGAAGCCGTACTTGAGCGTGAGGAAAGTGGCTTGATTTTCACCCAGTATATCGAAATGGGTGAAATTATCCGACGCGTGTTAAATAAGAAGTATGGCATTGAAGTTCCTTTCTTAAACGGAAGTGTGCCAAAAGCAAAGCGTGACGAGATGATCACACGATTCCAAAACCGCGAGTTCCCTGTGTTCCTACTCAGCTTGAAAGCTGGTGGAACCGGGTTAAATCTAACAGCGGCGAATCACGTCATCCACTACGACCGCTGGTGGAATCCAGCCGTTGAAAACCAAGCAACCGACCGTGCGTACCGAATCGGCCAAAAACGATTCGTCCACGTTCACAAATTCATCAGCACCGGAACACTCGAAGAAAAAATTGACGCCATGCTAGAGAAAAAACAAACGCTAAACGATGCCATCATCCAAAGCGATAACTGGATCACCGAGCTCTCCACCGACGAGCTCCGCGACCTAATCCTGCTCTCCTAGTAAAAACGGTGTCTGTCACCACAAAAAGACAGATCAGGCCTTTTTGTCCGCCTGGAGTGGACACTTTACATTTTGTCTATTGTCCGCCTCAGGTGAACAAAACCGGCAAAAGTGTCCACGAAGGGTGTCTGTCACCGCAAGCGGGACGCAGAAAGACCCAGCCAGTGGCTGGGGCTTTTCCTTATATCGCTAAATGCCCTTTCAACTCCTGCCGTACTCTTTCCCTTTCCTCATCAGAAACAAAAAGGTACCACACTCTCCCTATATAACCACCTTCACCTTGAATCGCGAGTTGGTCAATCATCCTCCCAGATTTCCGATAATTCTTCTGGATATCGACCATTTGGTCCCAAGTTAGGTTTGTTCGTACATTTTCTCCGAGTGCGGAGAAGATATCACCGAAATTGGTTAATGAGTTCAAGCTTGCTCCTTCACGAATAACCCCTCGAATAATTTGGCGCTGGCGTTGCTGTCTTCCGAAGTCTCCTTGTGGGTCATCGTATCTCATTTGCACATACGAAAGAGCTTCTTCACCCGTTAAGCCGATTTGACCTTCTTTAAAAGTAATGCCACCGTTAGAAAACTCGAACGAGTTATTTACTGTAATTCCACCTACTGCATCCACAATATCTTGAAAGCCTTCCATATTCACCTTTATATAATAGTCAATCGGAATATCGAGGAAGTTCTCTACAGTTGCCATCGCCATTTCTTCATTCCCGAAGGCATACGCATGATTAATCTTATCCTCGGTACCACGACCAACGATCTCCACCCTCGTATCACGAGGAATACTTAACATCTTCACTGTCTCTAATTCCGGATTCACCGTCAATACTATCATCGTATCTGATCGGCCTTTGTCTCCTTCTCTCTCATCCACACCAAGCATCAACACAGAGAACGGCTCCTGCGCCTCGAGCGAAACCTCCTGTGCCCTCTTGTCGGACACCTTCCGACTCGTTGGATCATGCATCGTCTCCATCGCTTTACTCAGCGAGTGATACACGGAATATGCATATGCACCTGCTCCAAGAAAAAGCAGCAGCAGGATGATTCCTGTTACCCTGACCCATCTCCGCTTTTTCTTACGCCTTTCTGCCCTCATAAAGACAACCTCCCTTTATGAAAAAAGAATAACAGAAAATTATTCCAATTCTAGAAAAAGTGTTCGACAATTCTTTTATATATTAAACAACCAAACCACCAAAGTCGCAAAACTAGAACCTAAAATCGCACTTAACGTCATAGCAACCGAGCTTATCGAAACCGTTAATTCATCAAATTCCTTAGCCTTCGAGGTTCCAATCGCATGAGAGGCACTTCCAAAAGCCATTCCCCTTCCTAATTGGCTTGTAATGCGGAACCATTTAAAGATGGTAGGTCCCAACACCGCTCCTGTCAGACCTGCAAGCAACACGAATACGATCGTCATAGAAGGGATTCCTCCGATTGCTGTGGTCACCTGGATGGCAACGGGTGTGGTAATTGATTTAGGAATAATAGAAAGAATGAAATTTTGTGAAACTCCTAAAACCTCCGCCAGCAACAATCCGCTAACCATTCCAACTACTAACCCCATAACCACCCCTCCCACAATCGGAACAAGCTTACCCATTAACGTTTTTCTCTGCTTATACAACGGAAGGGCAAGAGCAACAACCGCGGGTCCAAGCAAGTGGTTGATCCATTCTCCACCAATCATATACGTTTCATAGGATAGTTGAAGCACACTTAATATCACTATAATCGCGATGGTGGTTGTCAGTAAGGGGAGAAGAAACGCGAAGGAATACTTCAAGTACAACCTGTTCATCAAAAGGTACATAGCTACCGTTAATACCACAATAATTATTGAGACAAGGAATTGTTGCACTGAATTTTCTCCTTCCTTTTTTGTGCCATTCTTTCCAAGTGCTGACTACACCACCCCACCGAAACCATCGTCACGATCGTACTTATCATGATAATCCCGAATAACACCAACCCATTTCCTGAAAAAAGCGACGGTTCATTCATTACGCTGACCGTTGCTGGTACTAATAACAGTGGAAGAAAAGTGATGAGAACATTCGCACCGTCCTGAATCCAATCGACGGGAATTATTTTTAAAAATAATAAAATCAATAATAATAGCAATCCAATAATACTCCCAGGAAGAGGGATATGAAGAAAGCCTTTAAGAAAACTGCCTATATAAAATAAACCAATCAAAATACCAATCTGAAAAATTACCTTCGTAACGTACATAGTCAGTTGATTCGCCACCTTATTAATAAGATTATCTTCATTTTACTATAAAAAAACTTTTAGTAGAGAGTCGATTGGACTGCATTCTCTTCGCTGTTATTTCTATCGAAATAAAGGCTCGATTCTGCATTCCAATCGACATTGAATTTTCCACCCACGCAAAAAAAATCAAGCAGCCAATATAGCTGCTCGAATAGTGAGGGGGAGTGAGGAAGTTATTGATTCTATCTAAGGGAGAAAATATGAGGGTTATTTTAGTATCTTACATGCATTTCTCGTATCGCACATTCTAATTGCGCGATTCTCATTTGTAACAGGGAAATATGTTCATGGGATTTCCCCACAAGTTCGATTAGTTGTTCCACTACATGTTCGTTCATCTGTTTCAAGGAGTAACAACCTCTCTTTCTGGGGGAGGAGTTGGAAATGGGATTTTCGCGACCCGTTCGTCCTCTCTTTTCGGACCGATAAATCGGACATTTTCAGCGACCACTTCGGTTACATACGTTCTTTTCCCCTGTTGATCATAGCTGCGTGTTTGGATTCTGCCGGTAATGCCAATGAGGGAGCCCTTTTTACAAAAGGCCGTCGTGTTTTCGGCGGTTTTTCGCCATAAGGTACAATGAACAAAGTCTGTGTCCACCTCTCCTTTTTGGTTTCGATATTGTCGGTTTACTGCGAGGATGATATTGCAGACATATACTCCTTCTGGTGTCACTCTCAAATCTGGATCCTTTGTCAACCTCCCTACCAACGTCACTTGATTAATCATCTGTCATCTCCTCTCCAATTGATGCTCTTATCATAATCGGAAAAGGACGCCTATGTAAAATAGTCATGGTTCAATTTTCCTATTTATTTCCCATGAACTTTTCATCATTTCCTTAGATAAAAATGCAAATTCACCCTCTAATCACCCCTCCAAATTACGATTTTCACCTTTTCAAAAGTTTTTTTCGACAAAGCTATTTGTTTATTGCATAGGCAATAAGGACTGTACCCACAAATTCCACCCACCCTCCTGTAAAAAGAAGGATTCGTTTTTGTTTCTCCTTTTCCTCCGAAGTTAGTACACCGATTGAATCGAGGATCGTACCTAACGTAATCAGACTCAATCCAGCCAACTCTAGGTTAGGTGACGTTCCTTCTCCCACTTGGGCAACACCAGTTGCTTCTAGCGCCGCCCCCATCGATTGAATCGTGCTTCCTAAGGAGTTGAATCTGGTATTCTCTTCAGAAGGACTTTCAATTTCAACATTGGTCGCCAAACTATTAATGGTATTTCCACTTGCCTGTACAAAGGTCCCGACCATCCCAAGAACATTCTTCTCTTCCTCCGCATCATCCATCAGCTTTAACCGACCAACTCCTTGTAAGGTATTCCCAACCGCTTGTACCGCATTGCCATCACGTATGAGCTTCTTATTGATTTCTTCCACTGGATGAGCCCCCGTTTCCCCAACGGCAGAAATGAAAGCACCTATTGCCAATAAATTGGCTCCGACCACATTTAACTCTTCTCCCTCTAAATACAAAGAAATCACCTCACCCCTAAGCTCATGCTAATATCCTATTCGAGGAGCATTTCCCTGACTATTTTTTATGGATTTTTTCAAAAGGGAGCAGAATTCGCTTTCATCTCTGCATATGTTATAATTTAGGAAAGCTTGTTCGGGAGGTATCAAAATGAAAACGTTCAAATTGATTTCTTTACAAATCATTGACGACAGTGAAGCACTAGATATTACTCTCCATGACGGACTAATTATCAACAAAGAGGACGAAAGAAACAGATGGCTGATTGAAGCGTATGTCGGTGCTAACTACCATGATTTTTTTACAAAGCTTCTTGAATCGGAAAAAGAAACACCAGCTCAAGTTGTCATATCTAAAAAGGAAAATGATCCTGCCAGTTTTACAACAAGAGTTCTATCCGTGAAAAAAATTGATGGTCGTCTTTCTGTTTTATTTGAAGGCTTTTTAAAAAGATCGAAAAATTACGCAGAGCTACTGCTAAGTGACCTTATTGAAAAAGGATTAAGCGGGGAAGAGCTATTAAGCGAATTCCGTGAAAAAATGATGACCAAACCCAAATTAACTTCTACCTCATAAAAAAAACGTCAACGAGCAGTGCTTGTTGACGTTTCATTTACTTCCTCACCTTAACTACCATAAACTAGGAATACCGTCCATTTCATTTTTCAATCATACTGTAAAAGCTCCGAAACCGTCACAAAGGTGTAGCCTTTCTTTTTCAAAGCTTCAATAGTTGGCCCCACCGAATTCAAGCTCTCTTTTCGACTTTCGTACATAACATGCAGTAAAATAATCGAACCAGGCTCAATATGTGTCACAATATCATCCGTTATTTTCTCAGAATCGGCAGCAATCTCCGGATCTGTCTCTGGTTCCCTATTCCACATAATGGTTGGTCGATCATGCTTATTCAAGTAGTAGGGAAGAAACAATAGTTTTTTTCCAAAAGGAGGTCGAAACGTAATCTCTCCTTCGTACCCAGCCGCCCGAATCCACTCATCCGTCGATTCGATTTCATTTTTAATAAAGCTTGGTGATTTTAACACCATCCGCTCGTGAGAATAGGTATGGTTGCCTATTTCATGACCGGCCTGTACAATCTTTTTTGCCTCTTCTATATTTTCTTCGATTTCTCTTCCTGTGAGATAGAAGGTTGCTTTAATCCCCTCTTTTTTTAAAATCGACAGGATCTCATCTGTTTGAATCCCAGGCCCATCATCGAACGTTAATGCGACGACTTTTTCTTCCGTCTCTACTTTTTCTACAATGCCTCCAAAAAATTGAAAGCTTCGAGATTTCGATACTTGAAATAACGAATAACTCACCGCTATAAGTACGAGTAGAACAATCAAGATCTTTTTCATATATCCTCCAAAAAAATAGACCAAATCCTATGATTTGGCCTATTTTAATCTATTCCTTTTTGTCTCCAAGACCAAACATAATTTCCACTTCACAAACAAGTTCGCCTTCAACCGTAGCAACTGCCTTGCCTTTTCCGAACGTGCCGCGTACTCTTGTCATTTCTACCTCTAATCGAAGCTGATCACCAGGAACCACTTGGCGCTTAAAGCGACAGTTATCAATTCCTGCAAAAAATGCCAGACGGCCTTTATTTTCTTCTTTAACGAGCATCGCAACCGCTCCAACTTGCGCAAGAGCTTCTACAATCAGAACCCCTGGCATAACAGGAAACTCAGGAAAATGTCCGTTGAAAAACTCTTCGTTTGCTGTCACATTTTTAATACCGATTGCACGCTTTCCTTCTTCAAGCTCTAAAATGCGATCTACAAGCAAGAATGGGTAACGATGCGGAATGATTTCTTTAATTTGTTCTATATTCAACATGAGAATTAGTACCTCCTACTAATACTAGGTTTTATAGATACTATTGTAGCGGAAATCCACTAGGAAAAGCAAACAAAAAAAGCAGTCAGACTCCTTGACTGCTTTCTGCTTATTTATCACTATTCACCAATTCAACGATATGCGTCCACGTTGATTTGTCAAACACATCCTTGGCTTTGCCATTACCCATGACGCTGTATCCGATCATGGCACCTGATACGGTACTAACAACAAGTAGAATGGCAACGATGATAACCCGAAGCCAGATCGGAATCAGACGAATGCGAATTCGCTTTCGGCCTTCCTTTAGCGCTTTCTCCTTTTCTTCTCTGCGTTCCTTTTTTCGCTGCTCGCGTAAGGAAACAGCTTCCTGGTTACTATTGTTTACAGCCATGGTTGATTCCCCTTTTAACGAATTCCGTTCACAAGTCCCATCATCTGGTCCGCAAGTGTCACGGAGCGAGATTGAAATTGATATGCACGCTGAACATTGATTAGTTCCGTCATTTCTTTTGAAAGATCCACATTCGATTGTTCAAGAGCTCCCTGTTGAAGACTAATTTCTCCTCTTAGTCCTCCCGTTAACTCGGTTAAGACCTCATCTTGAGCTACATTTGCCGGAAGACCAAGTAAGTTCCCACCGCGTTGCTCTAAGAATTGTGGCTTATTCACACGAACCACTCCAAGGTTAAACACTTCTGTCGCACCTGCCGTTTTCGTTACCGTTAACTGGCCATTTGCATCGATGCTATAATCCTTGGCTTCACCATTTATTGTAATCGGATTATTATTTTCGTCAAGTACTGGCAACCCATCGCCATTGACAAGCATCACTTCTGTATCGGAAAGAGGCGATAAATAAAGCGCACCATTTCTCGTATACTGAACTTCGTTCACTCCATTAGTTTGAACGAGCACTTTAAAAAGTTGTCCTTCTTTTGTAAAAGCCGTATCCAGTGAGCGATCCGTTTGCTTAAGTGCTCCTTGGGTCATGACTAGTTGAGCTTGTCCAAGCTTTGCCCCTGTTCCTTGGCGGATACCGTTGGGAGTGAGTCGATTCACTTCTTTATTCGCACGTTCTTGGTTGTTGAACTCTTGCACCAATAGATCAGTGAACGTCGCTTCTCTTCTTTTATAGCCATTTGTATCAACGTTTGAAATATTATTAGAGATAATATCCATTTGCTTTTGAAGCTGAGATAATGTGTTCGTCGCTGTAATCATCGTACGATTCATGAATGAGTGCCTCCTTCCTTATCCAATTCTTCCGATTTCATTTGCTGCCTTGTCCATGCTCTTATCATACGCTTGAAGCACCTTTTGGTTGGCTTCAAAGGCACGATACGCCGTTAACATATCTGTCATTGTACGGCTCACGTCAACATTTGAGCGCTCTAAATACCCTTGCTGCAGCTTAAACTGAATGCCTGCTTCGTTAAAGGCGTTGGCAAGTGGATTGCCATCCTCTGTGCGATATAACCCATCGCCCTCTTTAATCATACGCTGTGGATTTGCGGCAAAGCCTACACCTAGTCGGTCCGTTTCTCCATTTGCCCCAGTGATACGACCATCTTCAGTTACTGTGAACTGATCACTAGAAAGCTGGATACGCTGTCCTTGATCATTTAGGACGAAATTCCCGCTAGACGTGGTTAAAAACCCTTGTCCATCTAATGTAAAGTCACCATTACGAGTGTATTTCGTCGTACCATCTGCGCCTTGTACGCTATAAAAAACCGATCCTGCTAGTCCGTTGTCTCCATTTGGCGGCATATACAAATCAACAAGCGCAATATCCGTACGTTGCTCTGTCGCTTGTAAATCACCTTGAATGAACTTTGGAATCGCTTCTTGCATATACACGCCTGTATTAATCGCACCAATCGTTGTTCCAGTCGTAAGGTTTAACCCTTTTTCAGTCGGAATCGATTGTGAATCATACCGTTTTAACAGCATCTCAGGAAATGCACGCATCGACGCCTGATCCGCCTTAAATCCTGGCGTATTCGCATTCGCCATATTATTAGAGAACATCTCCGTTCTTCTCTGTTGGGAGATCATACCTGAAGCAGCCGTATAAAACCCTCTAAACATCCTGTCACCTCTTCATTTTTAAACTATCTATATAAATATCAATAAATTTCAAAAATATATAAAACCACACTTAGTATCTATTATAAAAAAAAATGTCGAAAAGCACATTATGTTTTTTCAGGAAATTTGGTACGGGTAATATTTCCCGGTAACCCCCTCGGTGACACCCCTCCGGTGACAGACACCACAAAAAGACAAATCACCCCATATTGTCCACGGACGGTGTCTGTCACCACAGAAAGACAGATTAGCCTGTTTTGTACGTCTGGAGTGGACACTCAATGAACTGTCCGCCTGAGGTGGAAAAATGGTGTGTTTTGTCCACGAAGGGTGACAGACACCCTCATACGGACACCCGATATCAGCAAACGAAAGGCACTTCCGGACGGAAGTGCCTTTTGGTTGGTTTTAGCCTAGTCTTCTGCGTGGGAGACGGTCGATGTTATCGAGCATGATGCCTGTTCCGATTGCTACGCAGTCCATTGGGTTTTCTGCTACTAATACAGGGACCTTCAGCTCTTCGGCAAGTAGCATGTCGATGCCGTGTAGTAGTGCGCCTCCACCTGTTAAAATTACGCCACGGTCAATGATGTCCGCAGATAATTCTGGTGGTGTTCTCTCAAGAACAGATTTTGCTGCTTGTACAATAACTGCCACAGATTCACGAAGAGCTCCTTCGATTTCTTCTGAACGAACTGTGATCGTGCGTGGAAGTCCTGACACCATGTCACGACCGCGAATTTCCATTTCCTCTGAACGAGAACCTGGGAAAACTGTTCCGATATTGATTTTGATATTCTCTGCCGTACGCTCACCGATTAATAATTTGTATTGACGCTTAATATAATGAAGAATTTCGTTATCGAACTTATCTCCAGCCATCTTAATCGAAGAAGAAGTAACGATATCACCCATAGAAAGAACAGCCACATCCGTTGTTCCGCCACCGATATCAACAACCATATTTCCGCTTGGCATGAAAATGTCCATCCCTGCGCCAATCGCTGCCACCTTTGGCTCCTCTTCTAAATAAACCTTTTTCCCGCCGCTCTTCTCAGCCGCTTCTTTAATTGCCTTTTGCTCAACACTTGTAATATTGGTTGGGCAGCAAATCAAAATGCGTGGCTTAGATAAGAAGCCTTTTACATTTAACTTATTAATAAAGTGCTTTAGCATCGCTTCTGTTACGTCGAAGTCAGCGATTACTCCGTCCTTCAGCGGGCGAATCGCAACGATATTCCCCGGTGTACGACCAACCATCTTTCTCGCTTCTTCACCAACCGCAAGCACGCGATTCGTATTCTTATCTATAGCCACAACAGATGGTTCATTTAACACAATGCCGCGGCCTTTCACATGGATCAGTACGTTAGCTGTTCCTAAATCGATTCCAATATCTCTCGCAAACATCCTTTTCATTTCCTCCTTGAAAGGTAACAATCGTATTCGTGCTCTTCTCATATATATCATGGGTTAAATTCTCATTAAAAACTCGGTGTGTAGGAAAAGAGACTTACCTATTACGAACCTAATGTCTCTAATAGAGTATTTTATCACAAATAGGTAAATTACAATAATAATTTGTCAAAAAGACAGACAAAATGTCAAAAAAACTTTTGAATACGAAAATTCACAACCCTTTTCTTTGTAAAACAAGGCTAATACCCGTTTTTATAGGTCCTTCCGCAAAAGGTAATCTGCACAAACAAAAACCTCCCATAATAGATATGGAAGGTTTTAAAAATCACTTTACAGGCTCGCCTTCTAGTTCTTCTTTCTTATACTTCATTTTTGTCGCTTCTCCCCCACGCAGGTGGCGGATGGATTTATGGTAATCTAATATGTCCTTCACTTCGTTTGCCAGTTCTGGGTTTATCTCGGGTAGTCTTTCAGTTAGATCTTTATGGACTGTACTTTTGGACACGCCAAACTCCTTCGCGATTACGCGAACTGTTTTTCTCGTCTCCACGATATACTTTCCAATCTTGATAGTTCTCTCTTTGATGTAATCGTGCACACCACTCGCCCTCCCTAAATTGGATGTGAGAAGTGTGAAATGAGACTCGCTTCCGCTTTTGGTGTACTGTTACCCGCACAACATCCATTATTATTTTCAAAAAACAATTTCTTCTGAGCATTGTGTGCGGCAGAAAGTGTGACACTTTCTAAACTTTACAAGGAATAAACATGTATGGAACTAAATCTCGCGCATTTGCAAACGACTCCTCACCTCATACACTCTCTTTGTAGGTTTGTAACAGTTTATTAGCTTGGTTGATAATTTATGCACGAAAAACTCAATAGGGACAAGGCTTATTGAAAATATTTTGAAAAATCGGATAAAAGAAACCTTTCCGCTCTTATTTATTTCGTAATAAATGTTACAAAATCGGCACAAACAAGAAAAAAGGACCATTCGATAAAAAGGACAAGCAACTATCATTTACCGGTCATTTTGTCCCTGTCGTCGGAAATTCTGGAAATCCCCTCCAAAAGTGTAGGTCGTATTATGCCAAAAATCCTCATGTTTTTGTTGAAAAATAGGCGAAAGGTTTGAAGAAGCCTGTCGAAATTTTAGAGAGGTTCTCCCTATTGTCTACCCAGGGACATATTACGTAGAATGAGGTGAATTTATACATAAATATTGGTTTTACTACTACATTTTGGGGAGATATTATGGACTATACAAGAAAAGCACGGATTCAAAACGAAAGAAAAGCAGCGGCCAAGGCAAACCGTCGTAAACTGGCTGGTGTGACCATGATGGCAGCGATTACAGCTTCATCCTTATTTGGATCTGGTATGAAGTCTGCAATAGCAGAAACAGAGGCAGGCATATACACCGTTCAAAAAGGTGATACCCTTACACGCATTGCAAAACAATACAATGTAAGCGTAAACGAGCTGATGAAGGAAAATAAGCTCGTTTCCGACAAAATATATATCGGCCAAAAACTTGAGGTTCCTACTCACCTTGAGGAAGAAGAGAACTACGAAGAGATTTCCGTGCAATCACATAAAGTGGTTTCCGGTGATACGTTATACCGGATTTCTGTCAAATACGGAACAACGATTTCAGAGCTAAAAAAAGTAAATAGTCTAACGTCCAATACAATTAAAATCGGACAAACGCTACTCATTCCAGCGAAAGAAAAGGAAATCTCACAAAAATCAAAGCAGCTTGCAAAGTTTTATACCGTTGCCCCTGGGGATACGATCTATGGGTTATCCAAGCGCTTTGGTACGTCCATTGAAGTACTAAAGGGACAAAATGGCCTGAATACAGAAATGATCTTAATCGGGCAAAAAATACTGATTACCGATACACCCGTTACTACAAGAGCCAAAGTGGTTGGTGCGATCGACAAGTTTACCGTCGAGTTCCAAACAGCCACTGGATCACTTCCCTTAAAAGTGTCTTACGGAACGGCAGAGGCCTATCAAAAGCTATCAGGTAAAGAGTACATTCTTTCCTATAAAAACGGTGCGTTAGTCTCCATTCAACCGGAATAAAATAAAGAGCATGGGTAACCCCCATGCTCTTACAACTGTAAGGAACGCGCTTGACTCTCAGTTGCCTTCACAAGCTCCCCCCACGTACGATAGCCGCGATCACGAAATTGCTGGATAAGCTCCACAAATAAATACGCCGTAGTCTTCGCATCACCTACCGCATTATGCCGCTCATAAATTCTTGTTCCAAACGCACGCGCGTATCTCTCCAGGTCACGCATATCATAGGACGGAGCAAGAAACCCGATCAGATCAAGTGTATCGATTGTAAAAGTCTCCTTTAACCCGTGCTTTTCCCGTTTCAACTCATTTTTCAACACCAGTGCATCAAAGCTTACATAATGCCCGACCAGACTCACCGTTTCCTGCTCTCTTACATACGAAAAGAAGTCGGAAATGGCCTCAAATGCAGACGGTGCGCCAGCCACTTGCTCATTAGAAATAGACGTCAATTCCGTTATTTCCCGAGAAATTTGTCGAGATGGATTCACATAGGTTTGAAAGCTAGAAGCCTCATCAACCTTAAATCCTTCTACTAAAACGGCCCCAATTTCTATTAATCTGTCTGACGTAGCTATTTCGAACCCTGTCGTTTCCGTGTCAAAAACGACAAATTTCAGCTCTTCTAGTGGAGTGGATAACGGTATTTCCTGATATAGAAGCGGGCAGGTGATTGATTTTCGCAAAAAAAACATTTCTTCCCTCCTTCTATACAGTAAAGTTAGCAAACACTTGGCTTTGCAACTCTTTTAATGATTTTAAACTAAGAATGAGCTCTTCTTTTTCACGAGTGGATAGTCTAGCAAACTCAATATGGGACTTTCCTTGATGCTGCCAGCGCTGAGTCACATACAGCCGCAGAACCTCTTCCGCCGCCTGCTTCAAATCGTTGGCAAACACCTCCGACAGCACCCCTTTCTCTTTTAAAAAAGAGATCTTGGCAACGGACGTCCCAGACATTCCCCCGTGTAAAAGAGTGAGAATTTGCAAACTATGATGATAAGCAAATAACACTTCCTTTTTCATATCCAATTGCTTACGCTCAAGTTTGAATATGGAACGTATCGGCTGATCCAGAGTCGGAATCACATGCTCTCTTTCCACTTGAGAGAGTCGAAACAGAAAGATTTTGGAACGCTGTAACAGCTCTCGTATTCCCTCTTCAAATCTCTCATGCAACGTATGTGATCCTGTTAAAAATCGATAAGAAAAGAAGTTTTGCGCTAATAGGAGATGGTCATTGGTCGCTTGCAGTATCCACCCTCTTACTCTTTCTTGCCACCCTTCAATGGTCCCACGCCATTTCCCCTCACTACACATCATCAAACCTAGACAACGTGCATAACCCGCTTTTTCAAGCATGTTGGTAATCTCCCTACCTAATCTTGAAAAATATTCGTTGTACTCCTCCTTCTCGTAAACAAGGAAATGATCCTGATCGGTGAGCAAAAACTGCTCACCACGGCCCGCACTTCCCATTTGATAGAAAGCAAACGCACAAGGAACCTCTTCTCCCATTGCCTCTACGGAAAGCTCCACCGCTCTCTTTACTAGACGATCGTACAACCCAGTCACAATCTCTAACGTTTTTAACATAGGAATCTTGTCTTTAATCAGCGTTCCAAGAATGTCATAAATCGCTTTTTTCACAGAAACGATCGTCTCTTCTGTGCATTGCTCAATCTTTTGAATCGTCTTCATCACATTTAGGTTCTTTTTCCGTAATAAATCAGATAATGTGACCACTCCGATGAGCTTTTCACCTTCTACGACTGGCAAATGCTTGATTCCTTTTAACAGGATTAAAGATAACGCATCATAATAATAGGAGAAACGCGAGATCGTCACTGGATCAGGTGTCATAACCTCACGTGCGACACAATCTAAAGATCGCCCTGCCGCAATTACTCGCTCGACCATGTCCCGTTCTGTAATGATTCCATCCAGCCTACCATTTTCCATGACAAGTACTGAGCTTGTGCTCTCTTTATGCATCAGAATGGCGGCCTCTTGTACCTTTGTTGTCGGGGAAACACCCACTACTCGGTCCGTCATCAAATCTTGAACGCGCAGCATGAAAGCATCTCTTTCTCCAAAATCACGTACAAGCTGAACCTGCTCCGCTAACGAGGCATAAATGTCCTTAAGCCGCACACTCACCTGCGCTAATAAATAATCATGAACATTCGGGTCATCCCACCGCTTGGCAATGACGGTAAAAGGGATATAAAGGGCTTTGCAAGGTTCGACCGCGCGTACCTCTACTTGAGTGGCTGCCTCCTTGCCCGGCTTGGAAACACCTAGGAAGTCAGCCAAACTCGAAATGCCAATCAACTCCCCCTTTTGAACTACTTCAAGTACTTCCTCCTGCGTCCCTTGCTCATTTTTTATAAACACTTCAGCAATTCCCGATAAGATGAGGAGCAAGCCGTCACGTGGAGCCTCTTTTTTCAGCATCGTTTCGTGCTTTTCATACATTCGAAGCTCGCAAAGCTCGATAAGGGAAAGGGCCATACGGACATCCACCCCTTGAAAAAAGGGGTGAAACCGTACAGCCTCTAAAATGATCTCCTTATAATTCTTTGGTTCCATCGTTCATCCAAACCTCGCCATTCTTATACACCATCTGCTCTGGATAGCGTAAATCAATCACTTCCTCTTGGATTTTCTGCGATGGAGCCTCTGTTGATAAAGAAACGATAATATTCGTTAAGAACGCCGCTGCTGCTCCAAACACTCCCGCTCCTGTATCAATAATGCCTAAGATCGTAAATCCACCGTATTTCGCAGCAAAAATATACGTTAAGGTCACACCTAACCCGACTAATAGACCTGCGATTACTCCTTTTGCATTCGAACGCTTCCACCAAACACCAAGAACAAGTGCTGGGAAGAATGTTCCTGTCGCAAGCGCAAACGCCCAAGCCACAATCTGTGTGATCGCTCCTGGTGGGTTAAGAGCGATCAACCCTGCAAATAAAGTCGCGATAACGATCGACCAGCGAGCTACAGAAAGACGTTTCTTTTCCGTCGAATTTGGCTTCAAGACACGGTAATAAATATCATGAGCAAAGGAAGAAGAGATTGCAATCATCAATCCACCTGCTGTAGATAATGCCGCTGCCATCGCACCAGCAGCGACCAAACCGATGACGAATACACCAAGATTCGCAATTTCAGGTGTGGCCATAACAACGATATCGTTAGAAATCACGAGCTCGCTCCATTGAAGAATGCCATCACCATTACCATCCGCTACTTGAAGCTTCCCAGTATCCACCCATGTTTTTGTCCATTCCGGAAGCTCAGAAATTTTACTACCAGCCACTTTTGTCATTAAAATAAAGCGTGAAAACGCCGCATAAGCTGGTGCCGATAAGTACAATAATCCGATGAATAGCAGAGCCCAAGCTCCTGACCAACGAGCCGCTTTCATCGTGGATACCGTATAGAAACGTACGATGACGTGTGGAAGTCCAGCCGTTCCAGCCATAAGCGTAAACATAAGAGCCAGGAACTGCCACTTCGTTCCGTTCGTAAACGGTGCAAAGTATTCTGAAATGCCAAGTTCCCTATCGAGTTCACCCATTTTTCCAACAAGCTCCCCGTACGATAGCCACGGCATCGGGTTCCCTGTAATTTGCAAGCTCATAAAAATAACAGGAATCAAGTAAGCAATAATTAAAATAATATACTGTGCTACCTGCGTCCATGTAATCCCCTTCATTCCTCCGAACGCTGCATAGAAGGCGATTAACACCACCCCGATCATCGTTCCAAGCTTTGCATCGATTTCAAACAATCGCCCGATAACTACCCCAGAGCCTGACAACTGACCGATTGAATACGTAAAAGAAATAATGATCGTAATGACAGCCGCAATCACACGAGCCGTATGACTGTCAAATCGGTCACCGATAAATTCAGGAACCGTGTAGCGACCATACTTACGAAGCTGTGGAGCAAGTAAGAACGTCAGCAATAAATATCCGCCCGTCCAGCCCATGATATAAGCAAGACCATCGTATCCGAGTAGCATGATCGTACCTGCCATACCAATGAATGAAGCTGCACTCATCCAATCCGCCCCAATAGCCATCCCGTTAAAAATAGGCGGTACCCCGCGTCCGGCTACATAGAAATCAGAGGTTGCCTTCGCCTTGTTGTATAAGGCAATCCCGATATACAGGGCAAACGTCGCTAAAATGATCGTTAATGAGACCAAGAATTGTGTATCCAAATGTATTCCCCCCTATGGATTGATTTCGCTTTTTCTATTTGAGACCCCGAGCATTCCCCTTTAATGCTCGAACACTTTTCCAGAACTGATTTGTTCATTTTTGCTCTCATCAATTCCGTATTTTTTGTCCACATTGTCACTTAGCTTGGCATTTACAAATAGTAAAATGATAAACGTGATCACTGCCCCTTGAGCTCCCATAAAGTAATGAAGGGGAAACCCATTAATTGAATACTGACTTAGTGGCTCAGCAAAAAAGACTACTCCAAAGGAAACGAGAAACCAGAAGATAAAATAAATAATAATATTGCGTGTTCTTTCGCGGAAATAACGATCGGCTACCTCTTTATCAATTTTCTTCACACTTACACCCCCATGAAAAATGATGTTCTTGTGCGGTTCTAGATGTTTCTCACACAACCCTCCTTTCTATTCGAAAAATATATATGAACTTTTACTCGCCGGTTATGCAAGAAAAAGTCATCAACCTTTTTAACTTAAGCTGAAGATAAACTTGATGGTATCAATGAATGGCATAGGAACTAGGATGATTTGAACGATGAAGTAGACGAAAATGGATAGGAATGGAATAACTAAGAAGAAGGGTCTTTTCTTTTTAAATGCAAAAAATAAACAAACGACAGAGATGAGAAGTAAGCTTAAAAAGATCATTTCTTGCCTCCTTTTATGTGAAAGCGTTAACAACTTTTACTTTTCTGAAATTTTAAGAAAATTCAATACTTATTATCTACATAAACCGTCTCTTGGTCAAGTAAGACTAGCAAGTAAATTTTCAGAGTGCTTGTCGAAATTTGAAAATACACCTTAAAAACATAGATTTACCAATACTTTCCTTTCAAAACATCCGTCGAAAACTTTTTCTTCCAAGGAGTTTGTAAGATTAGTTAACACTATCTTGAAATTAGAAAACCCAACCCAAATGGTGACATAGAAAAAGCATGTGAAGTCTCACACGCTCAGTGCCTTAATCACTATTTTAACGGCTTCAAGCAAGTCTCTGGAGGACCAGCTTGGCATCTCTTTTTTCCCATCTATTACAAGCTCGTGGGAAGCTGGAACATGTACAAAGCCAGCTGGAATATCCCATTGCTTCTCCTTTAACTCATGTAAAACGGTGTACATCACATTGTTGCATAAATACGTACCCGCACTGTTCGAGACCCTAGCAGGATAGCCTTTCTCTTGAAGGGTGTCCACTAGCATCCGAATAGGAAGTGTAGAAAAATAGCCATCTGCACCCTCTTCAGCGATCTTAGAATCTACGAAAGCTCTCCCGCTATTATCCGCTTCCCCGTCGCGACAATTAATGGCAATCCGCTCCGGTGTTATCTCCGTCCGTCCCGCAGCAAGACCGAGCGACAGGACCGCATCAGGGGCAACCTCACGAACCGCATCCAATATCGCCAATGGTGCTTTTTCAAAATCTACTGGCAAAAGAACTCCCTTCACCTCGTATTCACCAATCTGTGCTCCGTCCAGTCTCAATACGATCTCCTCGGTGGGATTGATTGGATGGTTTAGAAACGGTTCAAACCCTGTTAACAATAGCTTTTTCATAGATGTGTCTCCCCTTAATAACTAGCAATGCTACCGTCCGTACGCTTTTCCGTACCTCCCGTTAGCACACCTGTCTCTGGATTACGAACAATCACCTGACCACGACCAAACCCACCAGAATCATGTGCAACAACCATCTCATGCCCTTTTCTCGCCAGCCCCTGAACCAAATGATTTGGAAAATCATGCTCCACTTCGATCTTCTTTCCAGATATCCACTGCCATCTAGGAGCATCTAGCGCACTTTGCGGGTTTAGGTCAAAATCAATCATATTCATCGCTACCTGCACATGCCCTTGTGGCTGCATATAACCACCCATCACACCAAAAGGCCCAACAGCCTCTCCATCCTTTGAAATAAAACCAGGAATGATCGTGTGATACGTCTTTTTCCCAGGAGCAAGCGCATTTTCGTCTTCTACATTTAATGAGAAATCATGGCCGCGATTTTGCAAACCAATTCCTGTGTTTGGAACGACAATCCCAGAGCCAAAGCCCATATAATTGCTTTGGATAAAAGAAACCATATTTCCTTCCCCATCAGCAGTCGCCAAATACACCGTCCCGCCCTTTGGAAGAGTACCTGGTTCTGGGATCTGAGCCTCCTCTGTGATTTTCTCACGAGCCCGCTCAGCAAATTCCTCTGAAAGCAAATCTGAAACACTTGCCTTCATCGTAGTTGCATCCGTAATATACGTTTTCCCATCGGTAAATGCCTGCTTCATGGCTTCTAATTGCAAATGCAAGCCCGTCAAATCTTCACGATGCGAAAACTCGTAGCCTTTTAATATATTGAGTGCCATAAGCGCAACCAAGCCCTGACCGTTCGGTGGAATTTCCCACACATCGTAGCCGCGGTAGTTGACAGAAATCGGCTCCACCCACTCTGCTTTGTACGCGGAAAGATCTTCTTTTCGTAAAAAGCCCCCATGAGCCTTAGAAGCAGCATCGATTTCATCGGCTAATCGGCCTCGATAAAAGCTTTCTGCATTCGTCTCAGCAATTTCTTGAAGAGTATTGGCATGATCCTCAGACTTCCACATCTCCCCGATTTGTGGTGGCTTTCCATCTGGAGCAAACACGCGGAACCATTCCTGGTATGAGGCGTCCTCCCCAAAGCGTTTCTGATAAATGTTATAGGCACTACCCCAATACTTCCCAAGTGTTGGAGAAACTGGGTAACCACCTCGTGCATATGCAATCGCCGGTTGCAACACTTCCGTTAATGGCAAACGTCCGAAGCGTTTGGAGAGCTCCGCCCATGCAGAGGGAGCACCAGGAACGGTTACCGGAATCCAGCCATGCGATGGCATTTTTTCATGCCCAAGCTCTTTCACTTTTTCAATTGAAATTCCTTGCGGGGAAGGTCCGCTCCCATTTAAGCCGTACATCTTATCTTTGATCCAAACCAGCGCAAAGGCATCGCCACCAATGCCATTCGACGTTGGTTCAACGACGGTTAAGCACGCTGCTGTCGCAATCGCAGCATCCACGGCATTCCCACCCTTTTTTAACATATCAAGTCCTGCCTGTGCTGCCAGTGGCTGAGATGTCGCCACCATGCCATTTCTAGCAATCGTCGCCATTCGCTGTGATCGATACGGATATGTAAGGTATGACAAATGAAACTCCCCCTATTAAACTTCGTCTTTCGAAATATTATACGATAGATTTTGAATTTTTCCAATAATTAAGAAATTACTAACTTGGGTGTCTGTCACCGCCCGTGGACAAATTCTTGTTTTTGTCCGTCTCAGGTGGACACTTAATAACAAAGTTTCTCCTCCTCAACAAAAAAAACCCGCACAAGGCGGGTTTCCTCTTACTATATCCTATGCATCAGAATTATCTGTGCTGTCAGTTCCTTCTTCAGTTCCAGGAGTTTCTTCTTTACCAGAATCTGTTCCTTCTTTTTCAGTAGACTTGTCCGCATCTTCTTCTTCAGCAGCTTTCTTTTCTGCTGCGTCATCCGTTGCTTCCTCTTCTTCTTCTACTGCATTTGGATCATCTTTTCCGCTGTTTTCCATATCAGACACATTTACTTCTTTTAATGAACTTAAAGGCTTTTGGAAATAGTCAATTGGATTTAAAGCTACTCCATCTTTGCGAATTTCAAAGTGAACGTGAACGCCAGCTTCTTCATTAACTAGGCTTTCACCTGCAGTTGCGATTGACTTACCTTGCTTAACTTCATCGCCAACTTTTACTTTGATGTCACTAACTGATTGATATTGTGTTACAATTCCTTTATCATGCTCAATTTCAATCACATTACCAAGTAGAGAATCGTTATCAACCACTTTTGTCACTGTTCCGCTAAGAGCTGCAACTACATCGAATGCTTCCCCATCTTTTTGAACAATATCAATACCTGTGTTTGGATGGTATGAATTGTCGTAGAATACTAGGGCTGCTTCTTGCTGTTCTGTTGAGCCGTTATTATCATAGAATTGCTTTTGAATTTCGACCTTGTTTGGATCTGTCACCGGCATTACAAAGTTTTCCATTGTACGTGATACTTCAACAGCTGGCTCATTGAACTTCTTGTCTGTAACGTCAGTAGCCTCGTTGTTGTACCCAAACTTGTCTGAATCTGTTGCACTGCTTTGATACCATAAAACCGCGGTTAAAATGATCGCTGCGCTTCCTAGATAAATTGCTGGGAATGCCCATCTTTTCTTTAAAAAGCGCTTAACATTTGAATCTTGAGAAGATCGTTTCTTTTCTTCCTCTCTCATTTATCATCACCTCAGCAATCAGTTTGAACAATGTGAGAGAAATATATACGTTGTGAGAAAAAATTTTTTTAGACTTATTTTTCGACAAAGCTTTTACAATTATTCATGATAGGAGAATGTTTTATGAAAAAATTTCTTTGGACCCTTCCCCTTGCATATATGGCGCTGATTTGGACACTATCCAGCTTTCCGGCCGATGAATTCGTCGCTTTGCCCGACTTGTCCCTTGACCGCATCATTAAAGAGTCACTACACCTGGTCGAATTTGGAATTCTATACCTCCTCTTCGCCCTTGCACTATATGGAAATGGACAGCTCACAAAAAAGACAAGCCTCCTCTTTGCGATCATCGCTTGCCTGTACGGGGCACTTGATGAAATTCACCAGTCCTTCGTTCCCTACCGCTCCGCCACATGGATTGACCTTGTAAAGGACGTTATTGGTGTCACCGTAGCTTATTATTTCGTAAACCGATTTTATTTTTTGAAAAAAAATAAGCTAGAGCAAAAGCTCTAGCTTATTTCTGGGCAGTAATCTTCGTGAGCAGATCGTTTGATGATACGACTTCTACTCCTTGATAGTAGTACTTCGCGATATCTACGTAGTTCTTTCCTTCTTGTGCCATTCCATTCGCCCCGTATTGGCTCATACCAACACCGTGGCCGTATCCCTTTGTATTAATCACGATTTGGTCGCCTTTTCGCTCCCACGTAAAGTCTGTTGATTTTAATTCCAGCTTCGTACGAATATCTTGCCCGGTTAGCACGGTCCCATTAAAGTCGACCTTGCTCACTCGGTTACTAGATGTACGCTCGACCACTTTTCCGATCGTATCACCTGAACCCACCTTCACGCCTAACAATCGCTCAAAGTCGGAAACGGAAACAACCTTTTGTCCGTTAAATTCCTTTGAGTTCAGATCCCAAGGGCTCTCGACACTTTTTAAATAAGGGAGTGCACCTTGCCAAACTGATTCGGAATTTTCCGTATACCCATTACTTGTTGAAAAGAACGTCGCATCGATTGGGCTTCCCTCATAGGTTAAAATTTGACCGCTCGTTTCCTGTACCGCTTTACGGATCTTCTCTATTTTCCAAGAGTAGTCCTTGCCCCAAATCTTTCTAAGCTCTTCATCGTTCTTAAATACCTGGTGCTGCACCGTATCCGTTACAAGTGCCCCGTCAGGTACCTCAAGCTTTTCTGAGCTAATCATTTGCCTCACGATATAGGTTCTTGCAGTAAGCGCTTGTGCCTTCAATGCTTCCAGTTCAAACGTGGCTGGCATTTCTGATGCAACGACGCCTGTTACATAGTTATCCAGTTCAAGTGTCTCCACTGATTCTGATGCGGTACGATAGACAGCAACTTCTACGGCCGGACCCGTTGGTGGTGCTTCAGCGACCGTCTCTTTAGCGGTTTCCTCTCCAAGTTTACCACTTACCTTACCCTCTGAAAAAGGGAGCACGACGAGTGTAGGAATCATGAGTGTGACGACGAATAGAATGGCGGATACGAATACAAATGGTTTTAGTTTCATTATGCTTGTGCCTCCAGTACGCATTAGGTAACAAGGAATATGTAGTCCCGTCTCCATTCATACATATGGACTTGGACAAGCAAATATGACTTTTTCTTATATCATGAATAAAAACATCATGGATGCATCACAATATTCTAGGTGGTCATTCTTTATGTAATAAAAATGTAAAAAACCGCAGAGTATGGAATACTTCTACGGTTTACATTTACGAATATACATTTATTTAAGCATTCATATCGCTAACGTATGTTTTTTCAATCGTTTCAACGACTTCTGTCACACGCTCGATATCTGCACCAAGTGCTGCAAGCTTCTGGTGGAAGTCAACATACCCACGGTCTAAATGCTTAAGCTCTGTTACACGAGTGATGCCGTCAGCGACTAATCCTGTTAAGATAAGCGCAGCAGCCGCACGTAGATCTGTTGCAGCAACCTCTGCTCCTTGCAGGTTAGATGGTCCATTCATAATCACTGAACGACCTTCAATTTTAATATCAGCATTCATACGACGGAATTCTTCTACGTGCATAAAACGGTTTTCAAATACCGTCTCCGTAATCATACTAGTTCCTTTTGCATTAAGAAGTAATGCCATCATTTGTGATTGCATATCTGTTGGGAATCCTGGATGTGGCATTGTTTTGATATCCACGGCTTTAAGCTTATCTGGTCCAATGACACGTAAGCCGTCTGCCTCTTCTTCAATAATAACGCCCATCTCTTCCATTTTCGCAATAAGTGAGGTCAAATGTTCTGGAACGGCTCCTCTTACAAGCACGTTTCCACCAGTAATAGCGGAAGCAACCATGAATGTTCCAGCCTCGATACGGTCAGGAATAATATGATGCTCGCAACCGAAAAGAACATCTACACCTTCAATGCGAATCGTACCTGTTCCTGCTCCTCTAACCTTGGCACCCATCTTGTTAAGGAAATTAGCTAAGTCCACAATTTCTGGCTCTTTCGCACAGTTTTCCATCACTGTTGTACCATTGGCAAGAGTCGCTGCCATCATAATATTTTCAGTCGCACCGACACTTGGGAAATCTAAATAGACTTTTGCGCCGTGTAAGCGACCTTCTGGAGCTTCGGCTTCAATAAATCCGTTTCCAACTTTTACCTTAGCACCCATAGCTTCAAAGCCTTTTAAATGCTGATCAATTGGACGTGAACCAATTGCACAGCCACCCGGCAATGCAACTCGTGCACGGCCATTTCTTGCTAGCAATGAACCCATAACTAGTACAGATGCTCTCATTTTTCTTACATATTCAAATGGTGCTTCTTCTCTTAATACTCCAGATGCATCAACCGTCACCGTGTTATCTTTAAATCCAACATTGGCATTCAAATAGCGTAACACTTCGTTGATTGTATATACATCGGAGAGCGTCGGCACATCTTTAATTACGCATTTTCCATCACTTGCTAATAATGTTGCGGCGATCACAGGCAAAACTGCATTTTTAGCGCCTTCTACTTTCACTGAGCCACTAAGCCTTCTTCCGCCGCGGACGATGATTTTTTCCAAGTGTATTCCCCTCCGCGTCCATTTTCTCTATATTAATATTCAATCGTAATGATTGGTGTGCCAACTACTAGGGTAGTCTTTGCGCCCAATCCTTGCGTTCTAAGTCCTACTTGTAAGTTCATTTCTTTCTGGTTGCTTGTTAAGGTTTCTGACAACATTGGCGAATACGCCGATGATGATACAAAATTATTTTCGTCTAATGACTCGATCTCTTCTGCCTTAAACTGTGTAAGCAATCGATTAACAGTATCAGGCAAAGACTTATTCATCTTATCACTGAATTCGCCTTTTATACAAGAGAAAATTGTTGGTTTTCCTCGAAAGATGTCAGAGAGCTGCAATGGTAGTTCATTTTCAAGAAAT
This sequence comes from Robertmurraya beringensis, assembly GCF_042433785.1. Taxonomy (NCBI): domain Bacteria; kingdom Bacillati; phylum Bacillota; class Bacilli; order Caryophanales; family Bacillaceae; genus Robertmurraya; species Robertmurraya beringensis. Next base: position 141,696 of record NZ_JBHLUU010000032.1, read on the forward strand.
TGTGTGGTTTGTTGCGAAAATTTCACGTCATTCACCTCATAAATGATATACGTTTGAGGTTGATGATTTGTGAGGGTTGTTAAAACTTGGATTTTTTCCTTTGGACCATGGTCAGTGGTGCTTATACCTGTAGCTTCCCACATATTCGCTTTCGAATTCACGTTCCACGACCATTCAGGAAATTTTTTTTGCAAGTCGTTGCTGAACTCCTTCACGTCCTCAAGGCTGTCTAAATGGTCCACTTTCTCTCTTGCATGCAGAGACCATCCAGTGATGGGAATTTGTTCCCCTTCCACGACAGAAGCAAGTGTTAGTAAGTCAAGCTGTTCTTCAGCTACTATCGTTTTATTCCCAATGTTTATAATAGCAAAACCTGTTAAGCACATAATTAATAAGACATAAGAAAGTTTTTTCATCTACAATTCCTCCCCTTACTACCATTGTTACCAGGTAGCAGAAGGACATACTTGGGAATTGTCGTCACTTTTTGACAAGTCTTATGTAAGGTTTTGTGCAGTAACACACAAAGAGAATTGTACTTAAATTTAGCCGTTAATAAAAATGTCAGAAGACCTATATTTTACATAATCATTTGAAAGAGTAGTGGTAGTTGTTGTGACCAAAGCAGGTAATCCAGGAAAAAATTACTAACAGCAGAACCAATCACAATGGATAAAAATATAAACAACACTCGTGCTTGCAATACATGGTTCCCTCTTAATAGCTTTTCGTAATTAATGGACTGAAGCGCCCACCAGGCAAGTGCAATAAAAAACAAATGCGATAAAATGCTAATTAATGCTTGATGTCCAAATTCTGCGATCATCCATACCTTCTCTCCCTTATACAATTGGTCTTTGGGCAAGCCTACCTTTCATTGTATCATTTATGTAACAGAAACAGAACCACATACCTCATTATTGACGAGTAAGGTTGTGGAAAAGTTTCATTTTTTTAGGAGATTTTTATCAGTTGATGGTTTTATGACATATTCGAGCTTGGAGTACCACCGTTACGCGTCATAAAACACTCTTTACCCTACGCCCTAACAATAAAAACCTCTATGCACAAAAAAGAAGAGGGTTCCCCAACCCTCTTCTTGCTAATTCTATTAAAACCCCATCTTACCGTCTAGCAAAAGTCCCCCAACTCTTGCTAGTTTTTCTTCCATTACCTATTGAAACATGTCCGAAAAGCCGTTGAAGTGATTGTGCAAGAAATCAAACGCCAAATTCGGGAATAGACCAAACACAATGGTTGCTGCGACCGTAGTGACTAACACAACGATGATTCCAGCTGGCAGTTGGATTTTTTCATCGGTTGCTGCTGGTCGGAAGAACATTTGTGTAAAAATGCCGAAATAGTAGAAGTACGAAATGACGGTCGTGGCGATCATGACCGATGCTAGCACATAGTGTGCTGGATCCACATAGAACGTTCCCATAAAGATGTTCAGCTTTCCAATAAAGCCTGCTGTTCCTGGAATTCCCGCTAACGAAAGGAGGAACACTCCCATTGAAACAGCCAAGATTGGTGAACGCTTATAAAGGCCAGCAAATGCACTAATATCTTCATTATCTGATTTTCCACTGATCAGCTGAATGATGGCAAACGCACCAAGATTCATAAACAAGTAAGCTCCTAAGTAGAACCACATCGCGTCAAACATGAATGCTGACAGAGCCGCTATTGCTACCAACAGGTAACCCGCATGCGCAATGCTGGAGTACGCGAATAATCGTTTCACATTGCGCTGACGTAACGCAATGACGTTTCCGATAATCATCGTTGCTCCTGCTAGCAGTGCGATATAATCCTGCATCTTAATCAACATCGGATACGATGCCGTACTTGAACCAGATGGTGCCGCCCCGTATACAGTCAAAAGAATACGAAGCAAAATCACGAATCCAGCTGTTTTGGACACCACGCTTAAAAACGCAGTAACTGGAGTTGGTGCTCCTTGATACACATCTGGTGCCCACATATGAAACGGTACAGAAGCCAGTTTAAACGATAAACCAACAAACACTAGTAAGAAGGATAAACCAAGCAAGTAGATCTGCTGTGTATCAAAATTCGCTGATAACACACCTGTAATCTCGGTTAAGTTGGTTGATCCGGTTAAACCAAACACATAGCTTAATCCAAACAGTGTGACAGCTGTTGAAATTCCGCCATTGATGACATATTTCATGGCTGACTCATTGGATGGAAGATGCTTTTTACGAATCCCCGCTAATATATAAGAAGAAAGTGATAAAAGTTCAAGTCCGACAAATAATGTGATTAAGTCTCCGCTCGACGTCATAACCATTGCTCCAAGCAAAGCGGTTAAAAACAAATAATAGAACTCTCCCTTGTACTCCTTCATCTCTTCTTTGGGTTCGTAGCTGATCGCAAGTAGCATAACAAGCGCTGCACCAAGGAGCAGTAACAACTTGAATGCTTTTGCGTACGAATCTAAGCGAAACGTATCATATAAAATACTCGTTAATTCTAAATCCACCAATCCTAATAGTGAGACAAACGCTGCAATAATGGCAGTGAATGCAATCCAGCCAAGAATTTTTCGATCTTGGTCTTTCGGCATGAACAAGTCCATGATGGAAAGGATGGTTGCAATACCAAGGATGATGAACTCCGGTGTCATAATTGCCCATTGATACGATAACATTTGTTCAAGATCCATCCTTCATCACCCTCCTAACCCAAGCATGATAGTCTCAAGTGTGGCTTGTAGTGGTTCACTTAGTACACTTGGGTAAACACCAATTAACACAATTAACGCGACAAGCACGAGTACCGGCGCCCATTCAAAAGAACGAATATCTGATACGCTAGTGAATTCTCGATGCGCTTTTCCAAACGTTATCCCTAAAACCGCTCGCAGTAAGTACACAGCGGTTAAAATAATGCCTAAGCAGCCGACCGCAGCAAGGACAGGCATGGCCTCGAATAATCCTAAAAACGCCATGAACTCACTTACGAATCCACTCATTCCCGGTAAACCAAGAGAAGCCATGGCTCCCGCTAATAAGAAACCAGCTGTGATTGGCATTCCCTTTGCCATTCCGCCAAGCTTCCCGATATGAGACGTATGGAAACGCTCATAAAAGATTCCCACTAAGAAGAACAATAGTGCGGAGATCAACCCGTGAGAAACGACTTGGAAGATCGCTCCTTGAATACCCGCTTCATTAAGTGCTCCTACTCCGATTAACACAATTCCCATATGAGAAATCGAAGAGTATGCGAGCACCATCTTGAAATCCTTTTGAACCAGTGCAAGGAACGCACCATACAATAAGTTCACAACACCGAGCGTGGCAAGCAACCAAGCGATAGAGGTGAATTGTTCTGGAAAAATGCCCATTCCGAAGCGAATTATCCCGTATGCTCCAATTTTCAAAAGAATGCCTGAGTGAAGCATAACGATCGATGGTGGAGCCTGAACGTGAACGCGAAGCATCCATGTATGTAACGGAAAAATAGGTAGCTTTACACCAAACGCCACTAACAAGGCAAGTAAAAGCCCCATTTTAACGGAGTCCGTAATGCGAGCATGGCCTGCATCCGCTGTTAGCAATTGCTGTAACACATCAATATTGGATGTTCCTGTGCGAGCGAACAACACCATAATGACAATCAGTAGAACTGCTGAACCAAGTCCATTGTAAATCAGGAAGCTATACGCTGCTTTTTCTTTTTCATGATAACCCCATTTTCCGATTAAAAAGAACATCGGAATGAGTGTGATTTCAAAGAATAAGAAGAACAGAATTAGGTTTTCAGCAACGAATACTCCGAGCATTCCTACTTCAAGGAGAAGGAATAACATGAAGTAGCCCTTCCACTCTTTTTTAATATGAAGCGAAGCAATAGCCGCTAACAAGGACAGAATACTTGTTAAAACCACCATGATCAGTGAGAAGCCATCCATCCCTAACTCAAACGGGATTTCAAATACTCCTTCACTTATGCCAAAGTGAATCCAGTCCCATTTCAGATTGTACTCAAACAGTTCTGTTCCATTTTTATATTGAGAGAAAACAGCCAATGAAAGAACCATTGCTGGCAAAGTCGCAAGAATCCCAACCAGCTTAATAGAACTCTCTTGCATTTTTGGTATAAATGATAAAACGAGAATCCCAAGTAACGGGGAAAACACGATGAGTGCTAACATCAAATTCATCCGAAGTACCCCCCTGTTACAGCAAAAATCACAAATAAAACAGCTAAGCCAACAAAGGCAACGGTTCCGTACATTTGCACCTGACCGTTATGTACGCGTGAACCTGTTTTTCCAAACGTTTGAACAATCTGGGTAACGAGGTTAACGATTCCTTCCACAATAAACACTTCAATATACTTGAGGAACAAGCTAAAGAACTTGGTTAACTTCACAATCGTTAACTCGTAAAATTCATCTATAAAGTATTTGTTGTATAAAACACTGTACGTCACTGGTGCACGGCTGGATAACCAATCGCGTGACAGAGACTTTTTCCCATACATGAGGTAAGCAATGAAAATTCCCGCAAGTGACACAAGTGTTGCCACAATCATAATCCACGCTGGACCTTCGACGTGACCATGGCCAAGTGCTTCATTCCCCTCCACTAACCAATCTCCTAAAAATGTTCCAAACCAAGGTGTGTTCACATAACCAGCAACCACTGCTAGTACTCCAAGCACAACCATTGGAAGTGTCATTACTGCAGGAGACTCGTGTACCTGCTTGATTTCTTTTCTAGCCTCACCAGTAAAGACGAGGAAGAATAAGCGGAACATATAAAAAGCCGTAAAGAAGGCGGCGATCACTGCTAACCAAAATAATGCCGTGTTTCCATGAACCCAAGCAGAAATTAAGATTTCATCTTTACTAAAGAACCCGGAGAATAATGGAACTCCACTTATCGCCAATGTCCCCACTAAAAATAATGGACCCGTGACGCGAAGCTTTTTCCATAAGCCACCCATTTCTTCAATGTTCTGCGTATGAACGGCATGGATAACACTACCTGCTGCTAAGAATAATAACGCTTTGAAAAACGCGTGTGTCATCAGGTGGAATACCCCAGCCACATAACCAGCTGATCCAAGTGCTAACATCATATAACCTAACTGAGATACCGTAGAGTAAGCAAGGATCCGTTTGATATCGGTTTGAACTAAGCCGATGCTAGCCGCAAAGATCGCGGTAATCGCCCCCACTACTGCTACTGTCATTAATGCGGTTTCACTCGCGGTGAAAAGCGGGAACAAAGCTGCTACTAAATATACCCCTGCCGCAACCATCGTTGCCGCGTGGATTAATGCCGACACAGGCGTCGGACCTTCCATCGCATCCGGTAACCAGGTGTGAAGCGGAAATTGACCTGATTTCCCAACGGCACCAATGAAAATTAGGATCGCCGTTAATGTGATCATGCTTGTAGAAATCGAACCCGCCTCTACCGCAGCAAAAATCTCATCGTATTCAAAGCTTCCTACCTGCCAGAATAATAGAATCATCCCGATAAAAAGGCCCACATCCCCGATACGGGTCATGATAAAGGCTTTTTTTGCAGCCTTTTTGGCGTCTTCCTTAAAAAAGTAGAAACCGATTAATAGGAAAGAGCCAACGCCGACTAATTCCCAGAAAATATACGTTTGTAAAAGGTTGGGCGATAATACTAAACCAAGCATTGCAAACGTAAATAATCCTAAATACGCGTAAAAGACATGAAAGCGTTCATCGTCATGCATATACCCCTTTGAATACGTATGTACAAGCAAACTAACAAGAGATACGATGACGAGCATTAGCGCATTTAACTGGTTTACTTCAAAACCCGCTGTTAGTTGAACATCTCCGATCGAAAGCCATGTGCCTTCTGCTTTATAGGTCGGTTGTGTAAAACGCGCAAATAAGACAATAAGCGAATAAACAAACGACACACCCACTAGCAGAATACCGACAAAGGCGCTGTTTTCCTTTAGCTTTTTTCCGAACAGAAGAAGGAACAAAAATGATAGTAGCGGGAAAAGCGGTATGATCCATGCATTTTCCATCAATATCACAATCCCCTTTTAGAACGCGCACCGGTTTTTTTTATGTTGCGCGTTTGATTGAGGCCCGCTGTAAATAAGCGAGTCATATTTTTCTAATGCTTTAAGGTGTTCATTTCATCCATATTAACGGTTTTTCGATTACGGTAAAGGGCAATTAAAATCGCCAACCCAACGGCTGCCTCCGCTGCTGCCACAGCGATCGAAAATAATGCAAACACTTGACCCGTAATCCCTGGGTTCGCTCCGTACTTACTAAAGGCAACCAGATTTATATTGACTGCGTTTAGCATCAATTCAATGGAAATTAATACAATCACTGTATTTCGCTTCGTTAATGCACCGTACAATCCGATACAAAATAGAATTAACGCAAGCGTGAGGTAGGCTGAAACGGGAACTGAGCTCATTCCTTATCCGCCTCCTTTTCATCATCTTTTTTCGCTAACACAATCGATCCGATCAAAGCAACTAATAAGATGACAGATGTGATTTCAAATGGAATCACATACTTTGAGTAAAGCGCCACCCCAATTTGCTCGGTATTATTTTCATGAAGCGTGTTTGGTCCAGAAGCCAAATCTAGGTCATACACCCCGATATACATCACAACCGCAAATCCGAGGACACCGATGAATAGGAGAGTCTTTCGAATCCAACCTTCCTCTGGTTCGCTCGTATCATTATGACGGGTAAGCATAATCCCAAATAGCATAATGATGGTAATGGCGCCTGAGTAGATTAGTATTTGAACCGTTGCGACAAATTCAGCAGAGAGCATCACGTAAATTCCCGCAATGCTCACAAAGGTGAACACAAGAGCTACGATCATATGAACAACCTTCGTCAAATTCAACAACAGAACGCCGCCAATGACCGCAACGAGCGCTAGCGACATAAATGCGATTAATTCACCCGTAACTGTCATGCTTTATTCACCTTCCGAATATTTTCATCGTTCTCATCTAACCATTCTAGGTTTTTAAAAAGCTCATCCCGGCTATATTCCGCGAGCTCAAAATTATTTGTCATAATGATGGCCTCTGTCGGACATACCTCCGTACAAAGATCACATAGGATACAGATTTCGAAATTGATATCATACGTATCAATGATTTTTCCTTTTTTCGTAGGGTCAGGGTGTTTTTTCCCGGTCAATTGAATGCAATCGGTTGGACAAATGGCTGCACACTGATTACAGACGATACATTTTTCGGGGTAAAACTTCTGTATCCCACGGAACCGGTCCGGAAGTGGCAGCGGCTCATTTGGATAATCGTAGGTTACTTTTTCTCTTGCTAGGTTCTTGAGTGTATAGGCTAACCCTTTTGCTAATCCAAGCACGTTGACTCACCCTCTCTAGTAAGTAGGCTTTGTTTAGGTAAAGGATCTATTTCACCTTCCGTTCGCTGGTGTTGCTTTGCAACAAAGGCTACTTCAGGCGAAACAGCTCCTTAATGTGTCTGTTAAACTGGGGTGTTGATTTCCGCTCCGGGCGCTAGCTTTCCTGGGGGCGTCCGCCGAGCCTCCTCGTCGCTATCGCTCCTGCGGGGTCTCGCCTGTGACGCTGATCCCCAAGGAGTCAAGCACCCTCCGCTCCAATCAACACTGTGTATAATCAACTGAGTTCCTATCTTAAAAAAGCTTAAGCAATTCTTTTACCAATGCTGTTAAGAAAATGTTCGCCAAGGCTACTGGTAATAGTACCTTCCATCCGAATTCCATTAGTTGGTCTGCTCTTAGGCGTGGGAAGGTTACTCGGATCCAGACTAGGAAGAAGATGACGACGCTGAATTTTAGAGCGAACCATACGGCTCCTGGGATGAATCCTAAGAAGTCGAATGGTGGTAGCCATCCTCCTAGAAATAGTACGGTTGTTAGTGATGCCATTGCGAATAGGTACACATATTCAGCGAGCATGAAGAATGCCCATCGGAAGCCTGAGTACTCAACGTGGAATCCGGCTACTAGTTCGGATTCGGCTTCTGGCAAGTCAAACGGTGTACGGTTTAATTCAGCAACAGAAGCGATGATAAACACAAGAAACGCTATCGGTTGCCAAATAATGAACCAGCCTTGCTCATCTTGAGCGGCGACGATATCGTTTAAATTCAAGCTGCCTGCAAAAAGGATGACTCCAATTACCGACATCACGAGTGGGATTTCGTAGGAAATCATTTGGGCTGCTGCACGCATCCCACCAAGTAGTGCGTACTTATTATTTGATGCCCATCCACCTGTTACCACTCCCACAGTGGTTAAACCTGAAATGGCAATATAGTACAATAATCCAACACCAATATCAGCAAACTGAAGGTGATCGGTTAACGGAATCGTTGCAAGCACCATAAATGCCGGTGCAAACGCAATGACAGGTGCAAGGATAAAGAGCGGGCGATCTGCTAGCTTCGGTATCGTATCTTCTTTTAATAGAAGCTTTAATACGTCAGCTACCGTTTGTAAAAGTCCCCAACGTCCTCCAACCTGATTGGGTCCGTGACGAAGCTGCATGAAACCCATGACTTTTCTTTCTGCTAAAATCGCATACGTAACAAATCCTAAAACCACTAATAATAGAACCGTTGCTAGTAAAAAGAAAATCCCAAAGTTTAAGAGTCCTGGTTGTGATTGCAGCAGTTCCTCTACCATTAGCCATCAACCTCCCCTAGGACAATATCAATTGCACCTAAAATCGCGATTAAGTTTGCTATATTTTCTCCCTCCAATAGCTTCGGAAGGATTTGCAAATTGTAAAAAGAAGGTCTTCTAAACTTCAAGCGGTACGGCTCTTTTTTTCCATCACTCGCGATGTAACATCCAATTTCTCCACGAGGTGACTCGATACGAACGTAAGCTTCACCTTTTGGTGCTTTAATAATCTTCGGAACTTTCGCGAGGATTTCCCCTTCTTTCGGGAACTGCTCGACCGCTTGTTCTAAGATTTTCAAAGATTCCTCAAGCTCCGCTAGACGAACATGATATCTTGCCCAAGCGTCTCCACCCTCTTGAACAGGAACGTCAAAGTCAAATCGGTCATAAATCGAATACGGCTCATCTTTACGAAGATCCCATTTGACTCCCGTACATCTAAGGTTAGCTCCACTTAATGAGTAGTTAATCGCATCTTCTTTCGTGTAGCGACCCACACCCTTCACTCGGTTCATGAAAATTTCATTCCCCGTCACGAGGTCATGATAGCCCTTCAGCTGTTCACGCATATATGGGATAAACTCATCCACTTTTTCAATCCAGCCCTCAGGTGCATCCCACTTTACGCCACCTACCCGCATGTAGTTAAACGTAAGACGCGCACCGGATAATTCATTTAACATATTAATAATCATTTCACGCTCACGGAATGCGTATAGAAACGGACTTACCGCCCCGATATCCAATAAGTATGTACCCCACCAAACGAGATGACTAGCAACACGACCAAGCTCCATCGCGATAACACGGAGGTATTCCGCTCGATCTGGAATCTTTAAATCCATCATCGTTTCAACTGCATGACAGAGCACATAGTTGTTTGTCATTGCTGCTAAATAATCGAGTCTGTCTGTGTAAGGAATGATTTGAGTGTATTGTAAATTCTCAGCTAATTTTTCCGTTCCACGGTGTAAGTACCCAATAACTGGCTTTGCTTCCTTGATGATTTCTCCATCAATTTTCAACACCAGTCGGAATACACCATGTGTACTTGGATGCTGAGGACCTACGTTTAAAAGCATTTCTTCCGTTCGAAGCACTCGTTACACCTCCACATCGTATGGTTCATAGTCTTTGCGTAGAGGGTGACCAATCCAATCATCACCGAGCATAATTCGGTATAAGTTCGGATGATTTTTAAACTGAATTCCTAGTAAGTCATATGTTTCGCACTCCGGCCAGTTGGCACCTGCCCAAAGCTTCGAAAGCGACTCTACCTCAGGTTTCTCGCGATCAATCTTCACCTTTAACGCAACGGATTGCCTGTTATTATATGAGTAAAGATGAGCATACACTTCCATGTGCGTCTCAAAATCTCCTCCATGAAACTCTGATAAATAATTAAAGCCAAGCTGCTCATTGTAGCGAAGGAACTCAGCAATTCTATAATAGTTTTCCGGCTTCGCCACCAAAGTTGGCACGTCCTTCGACAGATTATTAATATAGAAGTCTTCCAATACATCCTTGCCCAGATGCTCTTCAATGACCTTCACGTATTTATCCAAATACGGTTGGTTTGGTGAAGGTACCAGTTCTTCTGGAGCCTCTTCTTCCGCCGGCTTTGCCTTGGCTCTTGCAGCGGCTGCAGCTGCAGCTTTCGCTTTTGCGGCAGCAATCGCCTTCGCTTTTTCATCATCTCCAGCGGTTCCGCTTTGTGCGGCTGCTTTAGCTTTCGCGGCGGCTGCGGCTTTTGCCTTAGCTGCTGCGATGGCTTTTGCCTTTTCGTCATCACCCGCTGAAGTACCTTCTGCTCCGCCCTGCTGTTTTGCTAGTGCGGCGGCCTTCGCTTTTGCTGCTGCTGCGGCTTTCGCTTTCGCAGCGGCGATGGCCTTTGCCTTTTCGTCGTCTCCCGCTGGTGCTTCTTCGGCCCGACCTTGCTGTTTTGCTAGTGCAGCGGCCTTTGCTTTGGCTGCTGCTGCAGCTTTCGCTTTCGCGGCGGCAATGGCTTTTGCCTTTTCGTCGTCTCCCGCTGGCGCTTCCTCTGCACCGCCTTGCTGTTTTGCTAGTGCGGCGGCCTTTGCTTTGGCTGCTGCTGCAGCTTTCGCTTTCGCGGCCGCTTTGGCTTTTTGTTTAGCTAAATCTGTGTCATCAGAGCTAGACGATGCTTCTTCGGCCTGCTCTTTTTCCTTCATTTTCGCTAGTGCAGCTGCTTTGGCCTTTGCAGCGGCGGCAGCCTTGGCTTTTGCTTTTTCCTCATCCGTCATCGGCTTTTCAGTGGCTGCTTCTGTTGAAGCTTCCTTCGCTTTCATTTTTGCAAGTGCGGCCGCTTTTGCTTTTTCCGCAGCTTCCTTCTTTAACTGTTCCAGGTCCTTTTCCCCACTCATGGATTAGATCACCCTCTTCCCAGTCTTAGCCTCATAGCGAATTTTTTCCTTCAATTTATTAATTCCGTAAATAAGTGCTGCTGGGTTAGGAGGGCAGCCTGGAATATACACATCGACAGGTACGATTTGATCGACACCCTTCACGACTGAATACGACTTTACATAAGGTCCACCAGCTGTAGCGCATGAGCCCATCGCAATTACCCACTTAGGCTCAGGCATTTGATCGTAAAGTCGACGGACAATTGGCGCCATTTTCTTCGTAACCGTACCCGACACAATCATGACATCTGACTGACGTGGAGACGTACGAAAAAACGATCCGAATCGGTCAAGGTCATAGTGTGAAGAACCTACGCCCATCATTTCGATCGCACAACAAGCAAGCCCGAATGTCATTGGCCACAATGAATTGCTTCGTGCCCATGCTTTAATTTGTTCTAGTGTTGTTAAAAATACATTTCTCTTTAACTCTTCTAATTCTTCTGGTGAGATGTTTTCCAATTTTAAGTCCATTTTAACACCTTCTTCTTCCAAGCGTAGACAAGTCCTACAAGCAGCATTAATACGAAAATAAGCATTTCAATCAATGCAAAGATACCGAGTTTCTCATAAGCTACTGCCCATGGGTAAAGAAACACGGTTTCAACATCAAAGATTACAAACATTAGAGCAAAAATATAATAGCGGACATTGAACTGCACTCTTGAATCGTGAAATGGTTCAATTCCGCTTTCGTATGTGGTGTACTTCGCATCATAAGGCTTATACGGACGCAATAGTTTCCCCAGAAACAGCGCAACCACAGGTAATAAAACACCTAGACATAGAAACACAAAGACAATCAGATAGTTATTCTGATATACATTTAAAAGCTCCATGTCCATCCCCTCCAATGTCTTATAATTTTCTAAACATTAAATTATGTAACCGAATTCATTATAACACTGTTACAAATTTGTGTCGACAAGCCAAAGACTTTTATTGGAATTTCTGAAAAATTGTTTCTTGTCCCTCGAGGATATAGTATGTGAAATAATAATCTTTATTCTATTAAATGGTAAAAAGCGGTGTTTGTCTGTGAGAATAGTCAATGAAATATGAAAATATTATTATTTTTGGTGGATTAGTAGATCAAGGAGGTGTGCTTGGTTGTCTTTGTTTGATTCAGTTACCATGCAAGCTTTTTTTCCAGCTCTACGGGCACTAAAGCCTGACTTTGATTACCGTCACACTGCTTTTCCCTCGCTCACGGGAACCTAACACCCACTCTGGTTACCGTCTCACAGTTTTTTCCTCGCTCACGGGAACCTAACCTCCACTTTGGTTACCGTCACACAGTTTTTTCCTCGCTCACGGGAACCTAACCTCCACTTTGGTTACCGCAACACTGCTTTTTCCTCACTCACGGGAACCTAACTACCACTTTGATTACCATCACACAGTTTTTTCCTCGCCCACGGGAACCTAACTACCACTTTGATTACCATCACACAGCTCTCCTCTCTCTCACGGGAACCTAACACCCTCTTTTTCCCCGCTCAACCAAAAAATAAACATAAAAAAACCCCCTCCGACGATCTGACTAAGAGTCGCCAAAGGGGGTTGGTTGATTGATTGTTTTATCGCTTCTCTGAAACAGAGATACGGTTGATGGCACGTTGCAATGCCATTTCGGCACGCTTGAAGTCTACGTGTGAACGTTGTTGCTCGCGCAGGCGTTCTTCAGCACGCTCTTTTGCACGTAGTGCGCGTTCGACGTCGATGCTATCAGATACTTCTGCAGATTGAGCCAAGATGGATACTTGGTCAGGACGAACTTCTAAAAGACCGCCACTTACTGCTACGTATTCTGTTTTGCCGCCGTTTTTCAAACGAACAGATCCAATTTGTAACGGTGCGACCATTGGAATATGTCCTGGTAAAATACCTAACTCACCACTTTGAGCTTTGGTGCTTACCATTTCCACATCTGATTCATACACCGGGCCATCGGGAGTAACAACACTGACTTTAATCGTCTTCATTTTTTACCCTCCTGGTCCTAATTTAGACCTCTACGCCCATTTTCTTTGCTGATTCGATTACTTCTTCAATTCTACCTACAAGACGGAATGCATCTTCTGGAAGATGGTCATACTTACCTTCTAGGATTTCCTTGAAGCCTTTCACCGTTTCTTTAACAGGAACATATGAACCTGGTTGTCCCGTGAACTGTTCTGCCACGTGGAAGTTTTGTGATAAGAAGAACTGGATACGACGCGCACGACCTACGATAAGCTTATCTTCGTCAGATAGCTCATCCATACCTAAGATTGCGATGATATCTTGTAGTTCTTTATAACGTTGTAATGTTGACTGAACTTGACGAGCTACTGAGTAGTGCTCTTCTCCAACGATTTCTGGTGACAATGCACGAGAAGTTGAAGCAAGTGGATCCACCGCTGGGTAGATACCCATCTCAGAAAGCTTACGCTCAAGGTTAGTTGTTGCATCTAAGTGAGCGAATGTTGTAGCTGGAGCCGGATCCGTATAGTCATCGGCAGGTACATAAATTGCTTGGATAGATGTAACAGAACCTACGTTAGTAGATGTGATTCGTTCTTGCAGTCGACCCATTTCCGTAGCAAGAGTTGGTTGGTAACCTACCGCTGAAGGCATACGGCCTAAAAGGGCAGAAACCTCAGAACCTGCTTGTGTGAAACGGAAGATGTTATCCATGAAGAAAAGAACGTCTTGTCCTTGATCATCACGGAAGAATTCAGCCATTGTCAGACCCGTTAGAGCAACACGCATACGTGCCCCAGGCGGCTCGTTCATTTGTCCGAATACCATCGCTGTTTTCTTAATAACTCCAGAGTCAGTCATTTCGTGGTAAAGGTCATTACCTTCACGTGTACGCTCACCAACACCTGCGAATACGGAGATACCACCGTGCTCTTGAGCGATGTTGTTGATTAGCTCCTGGATAAGAACTGTTTTACCTACACCGGCACCACCGAATAGACCGATTTTTCCACCTTTAATATATGGAGCAAGTAAGTCTACTACTTTGATACCAGTTTCAAGAATTTCTACTTGTGTAGAAAGTTGCTCGAATTTTGGTGCTTCTCTATGAATAGAGTCACGACGAGCACTTGCAGGAATATCCTCGTTTAAGTCGATTGCCTCACCAAGTACGTTAAATACACGTCCAAGTGTTACATCACCAACTGGTACAGAGATAGCAGCACCAGTGTCTTCTACTTCGATTCCACGAGTTAATCCGTCAGTAGAAGCCATTGCGATGGTACGAACTGTATCGTCACCTAAGTGAAGGGCAACTTCAAGGGTTAAGTTGATATCAACTTCAGATTCGCTCTGCGCGTTGTTTACAATTTTAAGTGCATTATAGATCTGTGGTAGATGACCGCTTTCGAACTTTACGTCAACAACCGGACCCATAACTTGAAGAACGCGTCCTTTAGTCATTGTGTTCCCTCCTTAATACTTCATAAAACTTAGCAAATATAATCTATGGATATTAGGTCCATAGAAGAATGGTATTGTGTTTCGGTGTCCAGCTCCAGCGGCTAGCTCCTCGGGGTCATAAGCCAAAACCCTCCAGAGGTCAGGACCTCTTGCGGTTTTCGTCTTATGCCTGTCGGAGCTGTTCAAGCCGCTTCCGCTATTCTAACGCCGCTGCTCCACCAACAATCTCAGTAATCTCTTGTGTAATTGCCGCTTGACGTGCACGGTTGTAGACAAGGCTTAGGTTGCTGATTAGCTCGTTTGCGTTGTCTGTTGCATTTTTCATAGCCGTCATCCTTGCAGCATGCTCACTTGCTTTACTGTCAAGAAGGGCGCCATAAATTAGGCTTTCCGCGTACTGTGGCAATAGGACATCAAGAATTTCCTCCGCAGATGGTTCAAACTCGTAAGATGTAAGTTTCCCTTCTGATTGAATATCAGTTAGAGGAAGAAGCTTCTTCTCCGTTACATCCAGTTGAATCGCACTTACGTAGTGGGTGTAATATAGGAATAACTCATCAAACGTCTCATCAGCAAACATACCGACGGTTTTTGATGCGATGTCTTTTATTTCAGCGAAGCTTGGTTGATCTGGAACTCCAATGATGTCCAGAATAACCGGCATATTGCGTTTCTTAAAAAAGTCACGGGCAACACGTCCGATTGCGATAATCGCAAACTCATCGTTTGATTGGTGACGGCTTTTAATTGTATTAAATAGCTGCCTTAGCACGTTACTGTTGTATGCACCCGCTAGACCACGGTCAGAAGAAATGACTACATACCCAGTCTTTTTTACCGGACGGCTTGTAAGCAATGGGTTTTGCACGTCCTTACTTCCTTGTGCGATCGAAGCAGTAACCTCTTGAATCTTCGTCATGTAAGGAACGAAAGACTTCGCGTTCATTTCTGCACGATTCATCTTTGCAGCAGATACCATTTGCATGGCTTTTGTAATTTGGCTCGTCTTCTTCGTCGAAGTAATACGAGATTTTATATCGCGTAATGATGCCACAGATTCTCACCACCTTGTTTTCAAAGTGAAACACTTGGGAAAGAGGAAGAACCGGTCTTCCTCTTCCCATTTATCAATTACTCACTAACAGCAAACGTCTTTTTGAAGTCGTTGATTGCTGATACTAATACATCGTCAGCTGGAAGGTCTTTTGTTGTTACGATTTGGTCAAGCACTTCCTTGCGGTTGTGGTCTAACCAACTTAAGAACTCACCTTCGAAACGCTGGATATCCGTTACTGGAATATCATCTAAATGGCCTCTAGTTAATGCGTAAAGAATCATAACTTGCTTCTCTACTTTTAACGGCTTGTTTAGATCTTGCTTTAGAACTTCAACTGTACGAGCTCCACGGTTAAGCTTTGCTTGTGTTGCTTTATCTAAGTCAGATCCGAACTGAGCAAATGCTTCTAGCTCACGGTATGAAGCAAGGTCAAGACGCAGTGTACCTGCAACCTTTTTCATCGCTTTAATTTGGGCAGAGCCCCCTACACGTGATACAGAAAGACCTGCGTTGATCGCTGGACGTACACCAGAGAAGAATAGGTCAGATTGTAAGAAGATTTGTCCGTCCGTAATCGAAATTACGTTTGTTGGAATATAAGCAGATACGTCACCTGCTTGAGTTTCGATGAATGGAAGAGCTGTGATTGAACCAGCACCCTTTGCATCGCTAAGCTTTGCAGCACGCTCTAATAGACGGCTGTGTAAGTAGAATACATCCCCTGGATATGCTTCACGACCTGGAGGACGACGTAGTAATAGTGATAATTCACGGTAAGCCGCAGCTTGCTTAGAAAGATCATCGTATACTACTAGTACGTGCTTGCCATTGTACATGAACTCTTCACCCATTGTTACACCAGCATAAGGAGCTAGGTATAATAATGGAGCTGGTTGAGATGCAGAAGCTGTTACAACGATTGTGTACTCTAATGCACCCATTTTACGAAGGGTTTCAACTGCGTTACGAACCGTTGATTCCTTTTGTCCGATGGCTACATAGATACATACCATGTTTTGATCCTTTTGGTTAAGGATGGTATCGATAGCAACAGATGTTTTACCTGTTTGACGGTCTCCGATGATTAACTCACGTTGACCACGACCGATTGGCACAAGTGCGTCAATCGCTTTAATACCCGTTTGAAGTGGCTCGTGTACAGATTTACGATCCATAACACCAGGTGCTCCAGCTTCAATTGGACGAGATTTTGTTGTTTGAATTGGACCCATACCGTCAACCGGTTGTCCAAGAGGGTTTACCACGCGGCCAATTAGCTCTTCACCAACTGGAACCTCCATGATACGTCCTGTACGACGAACCTCGTCACCTTCACGAATATCTGTGAAAGGTCCAAGGATGATAATACCAACGTTATTTTCTTCTAGGTTTTGCGCCATACCCATAACGCCGTTCGAAAATTCAACTAGCTCACCTGACATTACGTTGTCAAGACCATGAGCACGAGCAATTCCGTCACCAATTTGGATAACAGTACCTACATCACTCACTTGAATTTCCGACTGATAGTTTTCGATTTGCTGTTTTATCAGCGCACTAATTTCTTCAGCATTGATGCTCATGAGTTTCACCCCTATCTACGAATCTTAGCCTAACAATTGACGTTCCAAGCGCTCAAGCTTTCCGCGCAAGCTACCGTCGAAAATTCGGTTTCCGATTCGAAGCTTGATGCCGCCGAGCAGATTGGTATCAACAATATTTTCAATACGGAGAGATCGCTTTCCAACTTTAGCAGCAAACGTAGCAGATAATGCTTGTTGCTCAGCTTCTGTTAGCGGACGAGTAGTGTATACTTTTGCCTCAGCAATTCCTCTTTCTTCATTTGCAAATTCAATAAAATAATCAGCCACTGCTACAATATAGTCCTCACGATGACGATCGATTAGAATCATTAACGTGTTTAGAACATATACACTAGCATTAGAGAATGCCTGTTTGATTATCTCTTTTTTCTTCTCATTCGTAAGCTTAGGAGATTTCAAGACAACCGAAAGCCCAGCATTTTGGCTGTACACTTCTTTCACTACGCGAAGTTCACTTTCCATTTGGTCCAGAAGGTTTTTCTCTTTAGCCAGACGGAATAGAGCGACCGCATAACGCTTAGCTATTGTAGCATTGCTCATCGCTTCTCTCCTGCCTCTTGAATGTATTGATTAATTAATTTTTCTTGATCAGATGCTGTCAATTCCTTTTCAATCACTTTTGAAGCAATTAATACGGATAATGATGCAACCTGCTCACGAATCGCTGCAACTGCATGTTGCTTTTGTTGCTCAATTTCTTGCTTTGCACCTTCTTTTAGGCGTTCAGACTCAGCGCGTGCAGCTGAAATAATTTCTTCACGCTGTACATCAGCTTGCTTTTTCGCACTCTCAAGAAGTTGCTGAGCTTCTTGTCTCGCTTGTTTAATCAGACTCTTTTGCTCTTCTAAATAAGATGCTGCTTGTTGACGGTTTTTTTCTGCATTTTCAATTTCATTTGCCACATATTCTTCACGTTGCTTCATGACGCCCATTAATGGACCCCATGCAACCTTCTTTAAAAGTGCTAATAAAATTAAAAATGCTACAAGTTGGAAAATGACATCTCCACTATTAAACAATGGTTCTCCAGCAGCCGCACCTAATACAAAAAGGCTTGTTGACACGCAATTCACTCCTTTCGAGAAACATTCAACATCAAAAATTTATCATTTAATAACACGACATTTAATAATTGTACATAAAGGAAAGGCGAAGTTTCTCAAGGAATGATCTTCGCCAAGTTTTTGAAAATCTATTTATATAGACACTATTTAATTACTATTGTCCAACTACCATAAAGGCAATTACAACGGCCATGATTGGAATCGCTTCTACGAATGCAACCCCGATGAACATTGTTGTTTGAAGCATTCCACGAGCTTCTGGTTGGCGAGCAATCCCCTCAACCGTACGTGAAACGATCATACCATTCCCTAAACCTGCACCTAATGCTGCTAAACCAATTGCGATTGCTGCTGCTATAGCACCCATTTCTAATTTCCTCCTTATTGTATATAAAAGTTAGTTTTTGTTCATTGAATGAACATTATATTATTAATGGTCGGAACTGACTTTGTGAGACAAGTAGACCATTGTTAATAAAGTAAAGATAAACGCTTGGATAGAACCAACAAAAATAGAGAAACCTTGCCAAACAATTGTTGGTAGTATTGCAATTAAATGTCCTGTAACACCTGTTGCAAGTGTTCCAGCGAGTAGTGTTAGCAGAATCTCCCCTGCGTAGATATTTCCATAAAGACGCAAACCTAATGTAAGTGTGTTGGAGAATTCCTCAATAATTTTTAGTGGGAACAGAAACCCTACTGGCCTAAAATAATCTCGCCCGTACTCTTTCGCTCCTTTGATCTTGACACCATAATAGTGCGATAACGCAACTACCATAACAGCTAGTGTTAAGGTGATAACTGGATCTGCGGTTGGAGATTTCCACCAAAGCTCATGGTCGTACACAATAGCAAAAGGTAACCCTAGCATATTCGAAACAAATATGTACATGATTAAGGTTAATCCCAAAATATGAAATCTTCCGCCGGTCTCCCAATCCATAGAGCCTTTAATAATACCTTTTACAAAATCCATGACCCACTCTAAAAAGTTTTGCATTCCTGTGGGCTTCATTTCTAGCTTACGAGTCGCCAATAAGGCAATTAGAAACACAATAACACTTGCGACTGTAATCATTACAACGTTTGAAAGATTAAAGTATAATCCTAAAATCTTGACTATAGGAGCTTCATGACTCAACTGTATTCACCTCTCTTCCCCGCTATTTACGTAAAAATTTAAATGATTGGAAAAGTATATCTATCATAATGACTATATAAGATGTCATTAATCCTAATATCACGCTGTAAAAATGAAGTAAATCAGGATATTCCATTGCTATCATTACCGCTACAACAGCTGTAGCCATCCTTGAAAACATCCCTAACGAGCGGACCGTTTCTCCTTTTTGAATGGTCTCACCAAATCGGTCAATTCTTCTATTAAGTAGCCACATATTAAACAAGCTAAGGCTAGTCCCAAATGCAAGACCTAAAAAAACAGTTTGGTAGGAAGTAAACCCCCAGCCCAGAGCATAGAAAGCCATTAAAAAGAATAGCCATTTTCTTTGACGTATGTAAATTCCTTTTGTTTCTGGCATTGACATTAATCTCCCGAAAAAAAATGTTGGATGAGTTTAATTGTAGAATAGACCCCTGTAGCTAAACCGAGTAGCAATCCGATAATTAAAAAAAGCGGCTCGGTGTCAAGTGTACGGTCAAGCCATCTTCCGGCAAAAATGCCTATTAATACGGAGCCTACCAACTGCGAAAGAATCCCCGACATTAACGCCATTGCTTGATATGGACGACGGTTTTTTTGATTCATTTCAGGCACGTCCTTTTAAAGAGACTGGTAGATAGAAGATTGTTTTTCGCAATGGATTTTTCGGGGTTAGGAAAACTATATTTATACAGTACCCATGTTGAAAACCCTATCATTAATACCCTTTGTAAGCATACAATAGGCACTTGTCAATGTCAATTAGTTTGGAGTGAAAAAGTTCACAATTCAAACAATGGAAATTCTTGTTCACATTATGTTCAAAAAGTTTTTTATTTTCCTATTGCAAATGGAGGGAGCGTTGTTCTCACTCCCTCTTTTCCTTACCGTTCTTTCACTTTCGAGACAGCAATCCCTGTTTCAACCATATCTTCTTTACCAGCTTTTTTCGCAAAAACCTTTGCTAAGTATAATCCATTTTCTGGTAATTTTTCCACTGGAATGTCCATCTTTAGCATTCCTCTTGCGACATTCCGTTTCCAATCTAAAAATTTAACGAACCGATATGTGTCTGGATCAAAAAGAGCAATTCCAAATTCATCTGCTCCACCCGGTAAATACACTTCGTAATGATACACCCCATGTTTATCTCCAGGACCAAATTCAAACCCCATAATACGCGGGTAATCCGGTTCCTCTAAAACATACAGATAGGGCACACTTACTTTTTGAGATCCTGCCATGATGGTCAAATGGCCTTCATGTATTTTTTTATTTAGTTCACTTGGGTCCACACTCATCGTTACTTCCACCGTTTTTTCTTTTCCCGCATCTACAGAAAAAGCAAGAGGCAGCTCAAACTGTATTCCGTCCCTTTGATGAGGAACTTCAAAACGATAGGTCATACGACGGTCGCTTACATTTTTAAACGTCAGCTGCTGGGTATGCTCATGCTGCCTTTCTACTAACTTAAACTTCCCAAATTGCAGGGAAGCAGGCTTTACGAGCGTACTTGTTTGGATCGCTTCAGGAATTCTTATTCTTCCAGCACCTTGCTCATACGTTTTATAAGGGACTTTTTTTCCATCTACTATTGGAATAGCCGTATTCATGAGCGCGGCCTTGATCTCTTCCGGTCCCCAATCTGGATGAGCTTGCTTGATTAGAGCTGCGGCTCCAGCCACATGCGGGGCCGCCATACTTGTTCCTTGAAGAGCTAAGTATCCCCCTGGAATCGTGCTCGTTATCGCTACTCCCGGTGCGACCACATCCGGCTTAATCTCCCAAGTCGAAGTAACAGGTCCTCTCGAACTAAAACTAGCAAGCAAGTCCTTTTCTTCTATTATATTTGTTGTTGCAAGGATTTTTTGGCTAGCCATTGATTTAACGATGTCTAAACCGAGCTCCCTAGACATGGTGGCAACCGGAATATCAATCGGACGATCGAGATTTCCAGCAAACTCACCATTCATATTATTAAAAATAATCACAGCGACTGCACCAGCTTCCTGTGCATACCATGCTTTTTCCGAAAAGGTTAGTTCCCCTCTTTGAATAAGAGCTATTTTTCCAGCAACATTGGCAAGGTCTTCTTTTTTCCCAAGCTTTCCATATGCCACTTCATACGACCGATCAAGCTTCCAATCTATAGAGCCCTGCATCGGTTCGAGCCTTAAAGTTTCTTTCCTTCCATCGATCTTGAGATAAGGAACCTTCAAAATGGGTGTGGAGGCACCAACTGATATGGCTTTTGATGCCGTACCAGGAGAACCAACCGTCCACATATTCGGTCCCGAGTTTCCAGAAGAAGTTACCGCTGTGATCCCGTTCTCCACCGCTTTATTTAATGCGAGCGATATGGGTAAATCCGGACCATTCACATTGTTTCCTAGTGAGAGATTCAAAATATCTACTTTATCTTTGATTGCCTTGTCAATGGCAGCAAGCACTTGTTCCGTTGTTCCTGATCCACCCGGTCCAAGCGCACGATAGGCAATAATCTTTGCGTCAGGTGCGACTCCTTGGATCTTTCCATTTGCCGCAATAATGCCGGCCACATGCGTCCCATGTAAGGTACTTTGGCCGTACATACCCTTCGTTTCCATCGGATCATCATCAATATCGACGAGATCATAGCCCCTTTTATAGCTTCGTCTTAAGTCAGGATGATGGTAATCAATCCCTGTATCAATAACCCCGACGGTGATCCCCTTTCCGGTAAGCCGTTCGTCTTTCGGATCAAAGTATCCTCGCACTTCCTCTGTACCAATGATTTCTATATTCGATTCTGACTGCACGCTGTAGGTTGTCACTGGAGAAACTGACTCGACTTTGGACGTTTGTGCGAGCTTATCAAGAGATCCCTTCGTCCCTTTAACCGAAAAGCCATTCAGAGCCTCGGTGAAAATATGACGGAGCTCAAGGTCAGGGTATGGTTCGATGAGTTGTTTGATTTGCTCTTCTGTCGCAAGTGTTGGTAGTGTCACGATCGCGACTTTTTCCGTTGTGAGGGGTTCTTCTGGGATGGGTGGATGAATGAGTGTTTTAGCTGATAAAGCGGGAGTGCAAACAAATGAGAATAACAAGGCTGTTAAAAAAATGATTCTACGTTTCACGCTTGTCTAGCACCTCCGAAGTTTTTTACTATGTTTTGCCATAGGTTGGGGAGTTATGCGTATTAGGAGTAATAGTAGTGGCTTTTTTATTGCCAGAGTATTGAAGGTTGTAGGGGTCGAATCGAATGTCTATTCAGACTCTACTCCCGTCACAAGCGCTCTTTCCTGTCCGAATGACAACTCTTTTCAGACTCTATCCCGCCACAAGTGTTCTTTCCTGTCCAAATGACATCTCTATTCAGACTCTATCCCGTCACAAGCGCTCTTTCCTGTCCGAATAACATCTCTATTCAGACTCTATTCCGTCACAAGTGATCTTTCCTGTCCGAATGACATCTCTATTCAGACTCTATCCCGCCACAAGCGCTCTTTCCTGTCCGAATGACATCTCTATTCAGACTCTATCCCGTCACAAGCGCTCTTTCCTGTCCGAATGACATCTCTATTCAGACTCTATCCCGTCACAAGTGATCTTTCCTGTCCGAATAACACCTCTATTCAGACTCTATCCCGTCACAAGTGATCTTTCCTGCCCGAATGACAACTCTATTCAGACTCTATCCCGTCACAAGTTCTCTTTCCTGTCCGAATAACACCGCTATTCAGACTCTACTCCCTCCCAAATCGCCCTTTCTTGTCCGAATAGTACCTTTAGTGGACTCAAACCTGTGCTAACTGAATTAATTGTCCGAGTAATCCCCCAGCACACATCAACTACTCCATACAAAAAAGCTAACCGCCCAAGCGGTTAGCTTCATCTCTTACTTCGTTCCAAATAAACGGTCACCAGCGTCACCTAGTCCAGGGACGATGTAGCCGTGGTCGTTTAATTTTTCGTCTAGTGCTGCGATATAGATATCTACATCCGAGTGCGCTTCTTTAAGAGCGTCCACGCCTTCTGGTGCTGCGATTAGGCACATGAATTTAATATTCTTCGCGCCACGCTTTTTCAATGAGTGGATCGCTTCAATCGCTGAACCACCTGTTGCAAGCATTGGGTCAACTACGATGAAGTCGCGCTCTTCTACGTCGCTTGGTAACTTAACGTAGTATTCAACTGGCATCAATGTTTCTGGGTCACGATACAGACCGATATGACCAACCTTTGCTGCAGGGATAAGCTTTAAGATTCCATCTACCATTCCAATTCCCGCACGTAAAATAGGCACAATTCCTATTTTCTTCCCAGATAACACATTTGATTTCATTGTGCTTACTGGTGTATCGATTTCGATTTCCTCTAACGGCATGTCACGAGTAATTTCGAACGCCATTAATGTTGCAACTTCATCTACTAGCTCACGGAAGTCCTTAGTTCCTGTATTTTTTTCGCGGATGTATGTAAGCTTATGCTGAATGAGGGGATGATCAAACACATATACCTTTGCCATCTAGCATCTCTCCTTTTCTAACTCGATTCATAAACACTTCGTCTAATTTTACAGAAAAAACTTCCCGTGGGCAACCTCGAACAAAAATTGGATATTACAATTCTTAGACAAAGTAAAAAGCCAGCCCGAAAATATCAGACTGGCTAGCAAAATTAGATTTGTCTTTCAGGATATAAAGTGAAACGGCTAGTAAGTGCAGATACACGCTCTCTTGCTTCTGCTAACTTCGCTTCGTCTTCATGGTTTTTCAATGTAAAGCTAATGATGCTTGCGATTTCTTCCATCTCAGCCGCACCGAATCCGCGAGAAGTAACAGCTGCTGTACCGATACGGATACCACTTGTTACGAATGGACTTGCTGTTTCAAACGGAATCGTGTTTTTGTTAACTGTGATTCCTACTTCATCAAGTACGTGTTCAGCTACTTTACCCGTTAAGCCTAAAGAACGAACATCGATTAATAGAAGGTGGTTGTCTGTTCCACCAGATACTAGATTGATTCCTTCTTTTTGTAAACTTTCAGCTAAAGTCTTAGCGTTAGAAATGATGTTTGCTGCATATTCTTTGAAGCTGTCTTGAAGGGCTTCACCGAAAGCAACAGCCTTTGCAGCGATAACGTGCATTAATGGACCACCTTGAATTCCAGGGAAGATCGACTTGTCGATTTTCTTACCCCATTCTTCGCTCGTAAGGATCATACCACCACGAGGACCACGTAATGTTTTATGTGTAGTTGTTGTTACGAAATCAGCGTAAGGAACTGGATTTTGGTGAAGGCCAGCTGCTACTAAACCAGCGATATGAGCCATATCCACCATTAAGTAAGCGCCCACTTCATCAGCGATTTCTCTGAACTTTTTAAAATCGATTGCACGAGGGTACGCACTAGCACCAGCAACGATCATTTTCGGCTTATGCTCTAATGCTTTTTCGCGAACGATGTCATAGTTAATCGTTTGTGTTTGCTCGTCCACTCCGTATTCCACGAAGTTGTACTGAACACCACTGAAGTTAACCGGGCTTCCGTGTGTTAAGTGACCACCGTGAGAAAGGTTCATCCCAAGAACTGTGTCACCTTGCTCAAGAGCCGTAAAGTAAACTGCCATATTGGCTTGAGCACCTGAGTGAGGTTGTACGTTAACATGCTCAGCACCGAAGATTGCTTTTGCGCGGTCACGAGCGATGTCTTCTACCACATCAACATGCTCACAGCCACCATAATAACGCTTGCCTGGGTAGCCTTCTGCATACTTGTTTGTTAAAACAGATCCTTGCGCTTCCATTACCGCTTCACTTACAAAGTTTTCTGATGCAATTAGTTCAATCTTTGTTCTTTGACGCCCTAATTCGTCTTGAATAGCTTGTAAAACTTGCGTATCTTGCTGTGCTAAATGCTTCATCCGTAATCCCCCTTATATGTTAAAAACTAATTTATATAGCAGTTTTGAAAATTCCTACTTCATCTTAACACACTCTCAGTATGACAGGCACGAAAAAAATATTTTTGAAAGCGTTATTTTCGTCTTTTTCCAACATTTTTCGCTAATCGAAAGAAAAAAGCCTCTGCAAAATCTGCAAAAGCTTTATGAACAAGACTCATTACCCTTCGAATGTTCGTATATTGCTCGAGCCCCTCCAATTAACTTCGGACGTGTGCGAGCCAGTGTTACATGTGCACTGCCAAGCTCAGAAATCGACGCTCGAACCGGAACCGCTACATGCTTTACATGCATCCCTATAAAAGTATCTCCAATATCAATCCCCGCATCCGCTTGTATAAACTCAACCACTACCGGTTCAGAAAAATGATTATAGGCATATGTAGCCATTGCTCCCCCAGCCTGTCTAACCGGAACAACAGATACTTCCTCCCAACCCTTTTGATCAGCAGTTGTTCGTTCAACAACAAGGGCACGATTTAAATGCTCACAGCACTGAAAAGCAAGAGCTACACCTGTTTGTTGACTGAATTCTCGCAGACTTGAAAAAATTAGCTCAGCCACTTCATTTGTTCCCGCTGTACCAATTTTCTTCCCAATCACCTCGCTCGTGCTACAGCCAATCACAAAAACATGCTTGTCCGTTAACACTACTTGGTCCGAAAAATCTGCTAAAATCGTTTCCAGCTGGTTTTTCCAAATGGACAAATCACTTGTCATTTGTTACCCCTCCATCAACTTACTTGCTTTTTTCATAATCGCTTATTTTACCGATTCTGTTGGCATGTCTTCCGCCTTCAAATTCCGTTTCAAGCCAGGCAAGGGCAATTTCCCGTGCAAGCCCAGGTCCGATGACTCTTTCCCCCATCGCTAGCATATTGCTGTCGTTATGCTGACGAGTTGCCTTCGCACTAAATACGTCATGAACAAGAGCACAGCGAATGCCGTTTACTTTGTTTGCCGCAATGCTCATTCCGATTCCTGTACCACAAATCAAGATTCCACGATCGTATTCCCCGTTTGCCACCTTTTGCGCAACCGGCAAAGCAAAATCTGGATAATCGACTGATGTATCACATTCACAGCCAAAATCATCGTACTGAATGCCCATTTCGTCCATAAGACTTTTAATTTCTTCTCGAATATTTACGCCACCGTGATCAGATGCAATTGCTACCTTCATTGTTACGCCTCCCATTTGTAAAAACTATCTTTATTTTGACATAACCTTATATAAAGATAAAGCTAGTCAGTCTAAAAAAATAAGACCCTGCATCCGTTTGCAGAGTCCTATCTCCTACATCTTAAATCTAGTAATCGTACCTTTAAGTTTAACTGCCTGATCATTCAATTCGTGCGCCAAGCGCTCAACTTTTTCAATGACCTCTGTTTGCTGTCCTACAGCGGTTGCTACCTCTATTGCACCTGCTGAAGTTTCTTCGGCAATCGCAGCTACTTCCTGTGATTGCGTGGCAGTATGCTGAATGTCTTCCATTTGTCGGTCAACAAGAGTTGAGATCTTTTCTACCGCTGACGCCATTTGAACGACGGTTCGTGTCATTTCTTCAATTGCTTGGTTCGTTGCATGGCCTTTTTCAGCTTGTCCAAGTGCTGTTTGTACTTGGTTTGTTATTTGAGACACCACATTACGAACTTCGCTCTGTATATTTTGAATCAGTTCAGAAATTCCTTGAACTGCTTTTGCACTCTCATCCGCAAGCTTACGAACTTCGTCTGCTACTACCGCAAAGCCTTTTCCGTGCTCACCCGCTCGCGCCGCTTCAATCGATGCATTAAGAGCTAAAAGGTTCGTCTGGGCTGCGATATCTCCAACCAACTGAATAATTTGTTCTACTTGCGCCGCATTTTCCTCTAGTTTTTTCACTGAGACAAGTGACTGCTTGTTATCTTCAGCAAGCGTTTGAATGCCTGATACTAGCGAGAAAATCACTTTCTTAGACTCGTCTAGCTCTTCAACCATTTCATTGGAGATTTTTTGCGATTGCTGTGCCGTTAATTGTACTTCTTCGGCAATATGAGTGACCTCATCCATCGAACTGGCTGTATTTTGCGTTGCTGCCGCTGAGTTTTCTGCTCCAAGCGAGATTTCATTAACCGTTCGATCAATCATGTCTGCTTTTTCTGATGCAATAGCACTTTCCCTTGATATCGCAATGACCTTCTCATTCGTTTGCTTAAAGTTCTCATCGATGGTTTGAACCATATCACGTAAATTAAACAGCATATGATTAAACGCGACCCCTAACGAGCGAATTTCATCATCCGATTTGGAAATCTCCACATCCTCACCAATGTCTCCGTGCGCTGCTTTTAATGTGACCCTTTCTAGCTTTTGAAGAGGTTTAATGATAAACCCCGCTGCTAAAAATGCTAGAATCCCAGACCATATAATCCCCATTAAATAAGTAATAAAAGAAAAGCCCGCTTTTTTCATCCCTATAAAGTCCTGAATCATCGGAAATAACACATCAATAAAGATCGCACTCGTTGTATACGTAATGACTGCTAAAATCGTAGTAAATAATACAAGTTTCTTCCTAAGTCCAAACTTGTATGCCCTTTTCTCCCCCATAAAGCCTTCCCCCTGGTTGTATTACGATAATTTGTGTAAGCTTTTTTCAATCAGCTCTTTCAATTCTTCGAAGGTTTGTTGATAAACAGACAGAGATCCACCATAAGGATCACTCACGTCCCCAAATCCACCAGCAAATTCCTTTAATGTAAAGGTTTTCACTTGTGATGACGGGAATGTGGCAACAATATTCGCTTTATGACCCGCTGTCATCGTTAAAATATACGTGGCCCACTCTACCTGCTGTTCGGTTAATAAAGAGGATTGATGGCTATGATCCATCTGTTGAGATTCTAGTACTTTTTTTGCATGCGGAGATGCATCGCTTCCATTCATAGCAAAAACACCTGAAGAACGAACTTCCACTCCGGGTATGTTTTTACTTTTTAAAATAGCCTCCGCCATTGGACTTCTGCACGTGTTCCCTGTACATACAAACAATACATTTATCATAATGATTCTCTCCTCCATCTTCATTATATGACATATTTCCTTATTACTAAAGTCTGATTTCTAACGAAAAAAGGCATTTTCATGAAGAAAACCCCTTTTCCACTATGTGTTCTATTTTAATTAGAATGGTAACAATAATTTAATCCCAAAGGCAAGCAAAATCGTGCCTCCCAACGCTTCACTGTACGTTCCAATCCACCCTTGGACTTTACGTCCTACAAGAAGACCTAACCAAGTTAAAATAGTGGCACCTATTCCGAAGCAAGTTAGGACTAGCACTGTTTTTGCACCATAAATCCCCAGTGTCAACCCGACTGAAAAGCTATCAAGACTCACACTTAATGCAAATACAAGTAAACCAAAACCTACCGGAGTGATAAATGAACTGTCGTCTTCCCTAAAACATGACCATAGCATTTGCAAACCTAACACAATTAAAAGGCCTCCGCCACAATAAGCAGCAAATGCACCGAACTGCTCGGACAAAAATCTTCCTGCGATCATTCCTAATAACGGCATCCAAATATGGAATAACCCGATGGTGATTCCAATTTTTAAGATTTGCCGAAGCCCGAGCCTGAACATTCCCATTCCCAAGCCCACAGAAAATGCATCCATTCCTAGTGCAAATGCCATTATTATTAGTGTGATCATTTCTCCAATCATTGATGACATACTTTCGCCCCCTTGGACTTGCTAATTCAGCATATGCACGTCCAAAAGGGTTTAGAATGAAAAAATCGCTTTATTCAATGATCTGGTTTCCTGCCGCCTTCATCAACCGGTTCATAATCGCTTCTCCTACACCGGCAGAAGGAAACATTTCACTAAAGATGATATCTACTTCTCTTTGATCGAACGATCGTAACACATCATATAAAGCGCTTGCCACAGTCGCAAGATTTTCTCTTGTTCCACAGAAAATCACTTCATCTGCTTGATAAAAGCCCTCATTTTCTTTCGTCGTTAACACGCCAACCTTTCGACCTTCAAGTTTTTCCTTATTAATCAGTTGCTGAAGTTTGTCACGGTCTCCTTTTACTAAAAAAAGAGGAGATTTTGGGGCATAATGACGATACTTCATGCCCGGTGATTTTGGTGCTTCGTTCTGATCCTTAAGAGCTGGGTCCACTTGAACCGTACCTACTACTTCCTCAAGCTCGTCCCTTGTCACTCCGCCTGGCCGTAGGATAATCGGAATCTCTTCTGTACAATCAATGACGGTTGATTCTACCCCAACTCCTGTCGCTCCTCCGTCCACAATGCCAGCGATTCTTCCATTTAAATCCTCTAGCACATGTGACGCTTTCGTGGGACTCGGTTTTCCTGAACTGTTCGCGCTTGGCGCTGCAATAGGAACTCCCGCTTCTTTAATCACTGCTAGAGCAACGGGATGATTGGGCATCCTTACAGCCACTGTGGATAAACCCGCTGTTGCTAGCTGTGACAACTCAGAGCTCTTTTTTTCAAAGATGATTGTAAGCGGGCCTGGCCAAAACTGGTTCATTAGTTTGGTGGCTTTCTCTGGAATATGTGTAACAAATTCATTCAGTTGGTCCCTGTCAGCAATGTGAATAATCAGTGGATTATCGCTCGGACGACCCTTCGCTTCATATATTTTTTGAATTGCTTTATCCGAATGGGCATTTCCTCCGAGTCCGTATACCGTCTCCGTAGGAAATGCAACCACTTCATTTTCTCTTAAAAGTGATGCCGCCTGTGTGATTTGTGGATAGTTTTTTGGATTATCCACATTTTTATCCACTGACCATAGCTTTGTTTGTATGTTTTCCACCTTGAGTATTTCTCCCTATTTTTCTTGTAATACGTAAGAAAGTATAAAAGAAGATGGTGTATAACTCAAGTTTTATCCACAAATTGTGTACAACATTTGCTATTTTGTGGGTAACTTTGTGGATTAATCCAGTTTTAACTCCATGAATAACGAGTTATCCACAGTTAAGATATGTTGCACATGAGCAGACTCGAATATTTTTTCATGCAGCGCTTTCTTTTCCACCTGTTGAAAACCCATCATCTCGAAAAATTGGACAGATCCCTTTTTATTTGTGGCTAAATACAATGATTGCATCTGTTTATCCCTTGCCAATAAGAGCATTTGTTCAAAAATTAACAGCAATTCCTTTTCACTCGCCTGTGATGTGATCGCTAAAGATCGTAACAATCCGACCGGTCCATGTGGTTCAATTCCGAGAGTTGCTTGTATATTTCCAGCTTCGTCTTCTAATAGAAGAAAATAATCCACAGCCTCTTCTACTCCATCTGTTCCCAAGTTAGCCTTCTCTAAAAAGTTTACTAGTTTCTTTACATCCTCTACTTGTGCACAACGAACCATTGTTTCCACCCAAATCACCTCTATTTTTTTCTTGTTACTCTATGAATATGAAAAGGTAGAAAAAGTAGAACTAGATTTGGGGATAATTTTTTGCACTTAGAGATTGTATTACAACCGACAATTTTTACACCATAGAAAAAGATGCAACCAATACAGTTGCATCTCACTTCTTATGAAAAGATCTTATCCCAAAGCTCTACAAGGAAAAACTTCACTTCCACTTCTTGTTCATCCTTCTTTTCCTCTACGAACACTGGCTCTTTTGCTTCTTTAGCTCCAACTTTTTGTTCCACCACTTTTTCCTCTTGCTTCTCTGCCTCATCCACACCTTCTTTAACTGCTACTGAGTTTGAAAAATCAAGGAAACATAGAGGAGGGAATAACACGCACCACCAGTTGGCTCCTTCCCCTTCACCAAGTGTGATCAATACTGCTTCATACTCACCTGCTGGATACAAGAACTCACCATATAACTTCGTTGGAAACTCTACTTTTCCGAAATCGGTTTTTACGCTTTGGTCGGACTCATTCTTTTCTAGTACTTCTTCTGCAATCGCCTTAATTTCTGGTAAGCGTGATTGAATTAAGTCGCGGGCTGCTTCTACGGAAGTTAATTCTGCTACCCATTCGGTGATTGCTGCGTTTACTTCATCTCGAACTTCTCGCTTAAGCTCTTGATCTACTTCTAAGTCACTGTTTGCTAGAATTCGTAAGCGAATGGCTTCATTTGGAATGACAATCGCTTCGTTGGCGGTGACTTCATTTTTTGGTATGTATAGAC
The DNA here is from genome assembly GCF_042433785.1 of Robertmurraya beringensis. Lineage (NCBI taxonomy): Bacteria > Bacillati > Bacillota > Bacilli > Caryophanales > Bacillaceae > Robertmurraya > Robertmurraya beringensis. The sequence continues at coordinate 173,270 of NZ_JBHLUU010000032.1, forward strand.
TTAATATAGTTCCTATGGATAAGATGATTATATATAATTTCGCAAGTGTTTTTGTTTTCATTTACTAGCACCATCCCTTCACTATCAACAGTGTGGACAAGAGATGTTCATCTTAAACTAGTAAATTAAAAAAAATTAATAGAACACAATTGAGTCTGTTGATTTCCGCTCCAGGCGCTTGCTTTCCGGGGGGCGGGCGGTGAGCCTCCTCGTCGCTTACGCTCCTGCGGGGTCTCACCTGTCCCGCTAATCCCCCAGGAGTCAAGCACCTTCCGCTCCAATCAACAGCGTGTTTTAATAGAGTTCTTTCTATCATATAATAAATGACTCAACCAGCAACATCTGTTGAGTCATTTTCAAATTAAAATCCAATTTCTGCAAATACCATTCGGTCCTTACCATTGATATCGTATACGACCTCTACCAATGCAGTTGGGAATGTTTCTCGGAGCATTCCACTGACTGCTTCGGATTGTCCGGCTCCGATTTCAAATCCCACTAGTGCCTTGTTTTTTATCACTTGAGGAAGTTCGTTCATGAAGCGACGATACAAGTCTAAGCCGTCTTTTCCCGCAAATAAGGCTCGGTGTGGTTCGTGCTTTGTCACAACGACTGACATTTCCTTCTCATCTCCAAGTGGAATATATGGAGGGTTAGAGAGAATCACGTCAAACTTCGCTCCTGACTCTATAAATGGCAAGAGCAGGTCTCCTTGTAAAAATTCCACTTTAGCTCCCAGCTCTTCTGCATTTTTTCGAGCAACTTCGAGGGAAGCTTCAGCAATATCCGTCGCTGTCACCTGTAAAGCAGGACACTCAAGCTTCATCGTAATCGCGATTGCTCCACTTCCGGTTCCGATATCAACCAACTGAACCTGCTCCTCACCGAACAACCTTTTTATACGATCTAATGCACCATACACTAACTCTTCGGTTTCCGGTCTTGGAATCAACACCTCTTGGTTAACGGAAAAACGACGGCCGTAAAACTCTTCATAACCGATCATGTATTGAACAGGCATTCCCTCGCCATGCTTTTTTACTGACTCCACAAACTGCTCCCATATTGCTTCTTCGACCACATCATGTAAACTCGCCAAAAGGCATGACCGTGACATATTCATATAATGACGAAGCAATAATTCCCCGGCATTTTCGTCGCGGCCTTGCTCCTTTAAAAAAGAAGAAGCCCAAGCGAGGGCTTCGAACACTTTTTTACTCATTAGATGCTTCTTCAAGCTTTCTTGATTGTTCTTCCACAATTAACGCTTCAAGTACTTCATCAAGCTTTCCTTGTAAAATTTGATCAAGCTTTTGAATCGTTAACCCGATGCGGTGGTCAGTCACACGGTTTTGCGGGAAGTTATACGTACGGATACGCTCAGAACGGTCACCCGTTCCAACCGCCGATTTACGAACTTGGTCGTACTCTGCTTGTGCTTCACGTTGGAATTTATCGTACACGCGGGCACGAAGGACCTTCATCGCCTTTTCCTTGTTCTTAATTTGTGACTTCTCGTCCTGACACGAAACGACAACTCCTGTTGGAATATGCGTTAAACGAACGGCTGACATCGTTGTATTAACGGACTGTCCACCCGCACCACTTGATGCGAAGGTATCTGTACGAATATCTTTGTCGTGAATCTCTACTTCTAGTTCCTCTGCTTCTGGTAAAACAGCAACCGTTGCAGTTGATGTATGAATACGTCCGCCAGATTCAGTTTCCGGAACACGCTGTACGCGGTGAGCTCCGTTTTCGAACTTTAGCTTCGAGTAAGCACTGGTACCATTAATCATAAAAATGATTTCTTTATAGCCACCAACGCCCGTCGTGTTAGCATCCATCACTTCGGTTTTCCAGCCTTGCGATTCCGCATATCTAGAATACATACGGTACAGGTCACCTGCGAATAAGGCAGCTTCATCTCCACCAGCCGCTCCACGAATTTCCATGATAACGTTTTTGTCATCGTTCGGGTCCTTCGGAATCAACAAGATACGTAGACGAGCTTGAAGCTCTTCCATGCGGTCTTCTAATTCACTTAATTCTTCCTTTACCATTTCACGCATATCTGCATCAAGCTTTTCCTCAAGCATGGCTTTTGCGTCTTGAAGCTGCTCTTTTACATCTTTATACTCACGATACGCTTCGACAGTTGCAGATAAATCTGACTGCTCCTTCGAGTACTCGCGTAATTTTTTAGAATCATTTACGATCTCTGGGTCACTTAAAAGCTCGTTCAGCCTTTCATAGCGATCTTCTACTGATTGAAGACGATCAAACAAAGTCCTTCACCTCTTATATTAGTCACGCGTGGTTACACGCTAGTTATTCCGAATCAAAAAGCAAAATCTATAAGTGCTTAACATTTCTATTATAGTATAGGTGAAACACCTCGTCAAAACCATCCTCCCCATAGAAAAATAACATGCCCTTTGGGACATGTTATGAGCGGTCTTCTTTGACCTGTACCTCGATTTCATAACGTGGGACAGCCTTGATGAGTTTTTTGTGTAATCGCGCTTCGGCATCCACTCGTTCCTGACGTGACATCTGCCCTTTTTTATAAGCGGTCACCCACAGACGATTTCCATTCACCCAAATCGATCCTGCTTCGAACTCATCGGTTGCATTCACCGTTTCTCTCGCTTTATCAATATAACCATCGTAATCCACTCGGCCACCATCGGTATTTAAAAAGTTTGGATTTTGATCGCCTCGTTGCCACCCTCTTGACTGGGTATTATCCTGCCCAGTATCTTTATTAGCAACAAACGACCTTCCCGCACGATCCTCCTGCTGATCAGACAAGCCTTTCGGATTATTATTACAAGCCGCTAAAACCAAAACCGTCAAAAGTATAAAAAGCCATCTTTTCACTGTCAACACCTCCTATGGATAGTGTTGCAATCGCCTTTTGAAATTACTCTCGCTAATTATTTCCGGTTGCTCTTTTAACCAAAAATCCACCCTACACATAGGGTGGATACAAATTTTATAATTTCGACTGTGTAAAATCCGCTCGTTCAATTACATTTGGTGATTTGGGAACTTGATGGTGGTGGCGACAGCGCGGTTCGTATGCTTCTGATGCACCTACCAAGATAATTGGATCATCGTAGGAGGCTGGCTCTCCGTTAATAAGTCTTTGCGTTCGACTTGCAGGTGATCCACAAACCGCACATACGGCTTGCAGCTTTGTGACTAGCTCGGCAATAGCCATTAATGCTGGCATGACAGTAAATGGCTCACCACGGAAGTCTTGATCCAAACCTGCAGCAACCACACGATGACCGCTATCCGCTAAGTGCTGAATCACTTTTACTACTTCCTCATCGAAAAATTGGACTTCATCAATGGCAATCAAATCAATTTCAGGATCAATATGCTGAAAAATCTCTGTTGAATGGGCAATTGGACGCGCAATAAACGATGTGCCATTGTGAGAGACAACAGCTTCATCGCTGTATCTATTATCAATTTTCGGTTTAAAAACGGCAATGTTTTGTTTGGCAAACTGGGCTCTTCTGACGCGGCGAATCAGTTCTTCTGACTTCCCAGAGAACATGCTACCACAAATCACTTCTACCCAACCATGGTGCTTCATTACATACATAAACGGCCTCTCCTTCCGCTTCGCTCTCTATTTTAAAGTAGACAGTTTTCACATAAATTATCCTATCACTGTCTCACTATGTACGTTCATTTTCATAATGGCTGTTTTCACATAGATAGCCGTTAAAATCCTAAAGCCGATTTTAACGCGGAAACAAACTATTTTGCGCTTGAAATTAAGAATACAAGCTCTTTTCTTACAATTTGAGTCCATTTTGCTACGAATTTTAGCTCAATCAAGCATTTTCCATCTCCAAAAGCAATGAAGTTTAGAAAAGAGCCTCATAAAAAAACAGGCAAGGTCTGAAATCTTCTTGCCTGTTTCTTTTTCTTATTAGTTTGTAGCTTTGATTCCGTATTTCTTGTTGAAACGGTCAACACGTCCGCCTGCTTCAGCAAACTTTTGACGTCCTGTGTAGAATGGATGACATTCTGAGCAAGTTTCGATACGAAGTTCTTTCTTTACTGAACCAGTTTCGAATGTGTTGCCACATGCACAAGATACCGTTACTTTTTTATAGTTAGGATGAATTCCTTCTCTCATTACCTTTCATCTCCTTTTGCCCTGAGTCGTTCGAAACAGAGTTATTCATACACACTTGGTGTAATGGAAAAACACACTGATGTTATTATAACAAGCAGGGAATGGTTTTGCAACATGGGATTTATTTCCTATGAATTCCTTTTTGCTTTCATCTCTTCGTCTAGCTTAGCAAAAAATTCTTCATTCGACTTCGTTTGCTTCAGCTTACGTAAAAATTTATCCACAAAGTCAGGTGTATCCGACATTGATTTACGGATCGCCCATAACTTATCCAAATGATCCTTCGGAATAAGTAGCTCTTCCTTACGCGTTCCTGAACGACGGATGTCAATCGCAGGGAAAATACGGCGTTCAGCTAGACCACGATCCAGGTGAAGCTCCATATTACCGGTTCCTTTAAATTCTTCATAGATCACATCATCCATACGAGATCCTGTGTCCACAAGCGCTGTTGCAAGGATGGTTAAGCTTCCACCTTCCTCAATGTTACGCGCCGCACCGAAGAATCGCTTCGGACGGTGGAAAGCAGCAGGGTCAATCCCCCCTGATAACGTACGTCCACTTGGAGGAATGACAAGATTGTACGCACGAGCCAGACGAGTAATACTATCCATAAGAATAATAACATCGCGCTTATGCTCCACAAGACGCATCGCACGCTCTAGCACAAGCTCGGCCACTTTAATATGATTTTCAGGCACTTCGTCAAACGTGGAGCTCACCACATCTCCAGCAACTGAACGCTCGATGTCTGTTACCTCTTCCGGACGCTCATCGATTAACAGAACAATCAGCTCTGCTTCTGGATGATTGGTCGTAATGCTATTAGCAATTTGCTTTAATAGCATCGTTTTCCCTGCTTTTGGAGGAGCAACGATCAATCCACGCTGACCAAAACCAACAGGAGAAATCAGGTCCATAATTCTTGTGCTCACATGCTTTGGGGATGTCTCAAGCTTCATTTGACGATCAGGATATAAAGGTGTCAACGCAGGGAAATGAACACGTTCCTTTGCTGATTCCGGGTCATCGCCGTTAACGGCACCAACCTGTAAAAGCCCAAAATAACGCTCGTTTTCCTTTGGAGGACGAACTTTACCAGATACTTTATCACCATTTCTCAGGTCAAAACGTCTAATTTGTGAGGCTGAAATATAAATATCCTCTGAACTTGGGGAATAGTTAATAGGTCGTAGAAAACCGAAGCCTTCAGACTGAATGATTTCAAGGACACCTTCCATAAAGAAAAAGCCTTCTGATTCCGCACGTGCTTTTAAAATGGCAAAAATAAGTTCTTTTTTTGTTAGCTTGCTATAATAAGACACTTTAAAGGTCTTTGCTAGCTCATAAAGCTCTTTTAGCTTCATATTTTCCAGGCTTGAAATTGTTAACTCCATTAGTACACCACTCTTTTTACAAAATAAGTTGTTCCACCACAAGCTTTATGATTTTGTTCGATAAAATGGATGGAAAGGATTGAATGTTTGAGGCTTTCTAGAAGTATAAGAAGAGATAGAGAAAGTCATATTCTATAAAGACAAGGCTTTTCTATGTAAGCCTTTTTAAAAAACAATTTCTATTTTACCCTTTTTATTAATTATTAATCAACATTATTTTATAGGGAAGTTATTAGTAAGGAGGATAATTTTAAAAAAGGCAGACGAAAGCAGGTCTGCCTTCTTTCTATTTTTTCTTTATCTATTGTTAAAAGGTTATGCGTTTTTCAGCTGTTCTAGCTCTTCTTTTGTCATCGCTTCACGCCAAATGGTTGCACCAAGTCCATTTAATTTTTCAACAAGATGGCTGTATCCACGGTCAATATGCTCAAGGCCTGTTACTTCTGTAACTCCTTCTGCCATCAACCCGGCGATCACTAAAGCTGCGCCCGCTCGTAAATCACTAGCCTTCACTTTGGCTCCCTGAAGTTTGACAGGTCCGTGAATAATCGCTGAGCGACCTTCGACTTTGATGTTGGCATTCATTCTTCTTAATTCATCGATATGCTTAAAGCGAGCTCCATAAATCGTATCCGTCACCATGCTTGTCCCAACAGCGCTAGTTAACAACGAGGTTAATGGCTGCTGCAAGTCGGTTGGGAAGCCAGGATAAACCAAGGTTTTAATATCAACTGCTTTAAAGGATTCGGCTTTTCCTACAAAGACTTGGTCATCGCTTGTTTCGATCGGTACACCCATTTCACGAAGCTTCGCAATTAACGACTCTAAGTGTTGAGGAATAATATTATCAATTAACAGCCCGTCTCCTACCGCTGCACCAAGAATTAAATACGTACCTGCCTCAATTCGGTCAGGAATAATCGTATGCTGGCAGCCATGAAGCTCGTCCACTCCGTCAATACGAATAACATCTGTTCCGGCACCTTTAATCTTTGCCCCCATATTTGTGAGCAATGTGGCCACGTCAATGATTTCCGGCTCTTTTGCCGCATTTTCAATGATCGTACGCCCTTTCGCACGAACAGCCGCAAGCATGATATTAATGGTTGCACCAACGCTCACCACGTCCAAGTAAATTCTTGCTCCACGAAGCTCGTCCGCACGTAGATAGATCGCGCCCTGTTCATTGGTCACGGTCGCTCCTAGTGCTTCAAAGCCTTTGATATGTTGATCGATCGGTCTTGGCCCTAAATGACAGCCACCAGGCAAGCCAATTACAGCCTTTTTAAAACGACCTAGCATCGCACCCATTAAATAATAGCTTGCACGAAGCTTCTTGACCTTTCCGTTCGGCAAAGGCATAGAGATCATTTCAGAAGGATCCACCCACATTTCATTGTTTGTAAAAGTGACCTTCCCACCGATCTCCTCGAGCAACCCTTGTAAAATCTGAACATCGGAAATATCAGGTAATCCTTCAATCGTTACTGGTGAATCGGCTAAAATGGTCGCTGGAATGAGTGCGACTGCACTGTTTTTGGCACCACTTATACGAACGGTTCCCTTTAAAGGGTCTCCACCGGCAATCATCAGCTTATCCATCGTTGACTCCCTTCTAAGCCATATCAATTCACACAGAATACGTATTATATCTTGTACTGATTTGGCTCATCTTTTTTATTTTTCCATATATGCTTTTACAATAAATCTATACGAGGTATATTCTTCCACTAAAAAAATACAAAAAACGACATATACCACCCTTAATTTATAGTTTACACGAAATTTCAAACTTCATGTATGGAATTATAAAAAAGTTATAAATAGGAAATATGTCCCACTTATTAATTCTCTCTAGTTTTCCAATCAGCTAAAAAGGCTTCAATCCCTTTGTCTGTTAATGGATGATTGAATAATTGCATAATCACTTTGTATGGTATCGTAGCAATATGCGCCCCGCGTAGAGCTGCATCTGTCACGTGCCCAGGATGACGGATCGAAGCAGCAATAATTTCTGTTTCTAACCCATGAACCGCGAAAATATCTGCAATGGTTGAGATTAAATCAAGACCGTTGAAACCGATATCATCTAATCGACCAACAAAAGGAGATACATATGTAGCCCCAGCTCTTGCTGCTAGCAATGCTTGGTTTGCACTAAAAATTAATGTTACGTTTGTCTTGATGCCTTCCTTAGAAAAAGTAGATACCGCTTTTAAACCTTCTGGTGTCATTGGTACTTTAATTGTAATATTTGGAGCAATGGCAGCTAGTTCGCGACCTTCACGAATCATACCTTCTGCATCAAGCGCGATCACTTCTGCACTAACCGAACCTGGAACTAATGCTGTAATCTCACGAAGACGATCTTCAAATGAAACATTTTTTTCTTTTGCAACTAATGATGGATTTGTTGTAACCCCTGCAACAACTCCTAAAGAATACGCTTCTCTAATTTCTTCCATATTTGCTGTATCAATAAAAAATTTCACCTGTTCCACTCTCCCTATTACATTATTCGACTTTTTTTTCAAAATGACATCAATACAATTGAAACCGCCCTTTTCAAGAAAAGGCGGTTTCAACTTATGAAGCAAATAAATTCGATTACGCTCTACCTGAAGAACCGAATTCGCGCATTTTGCCGATAACTGTTTCTTTAATCGCATCGCGAGCTGGTCCTAAGTATTTACGTGGATCGTATTCATCTGGTTTCGCTGCTAACACTTCACGAACCGTTTTTGCAGAAGCAATTTGGTTCTCAGTATTTACATTAATTTTTGCTGTTCCAAAAGAGATTGACTTTTGGATGTCAGCTGTTGGGATTCCAGTTCCACCGTGTAGAACTAATGGTACACCAGTAGCTGCACCGATTTCTTCCATTTCTTTGAAGCCTAGGTTAGGTTCACCTTTGTAAGGACCGTGAACAGAACCAAGTGCTGGAGCCAAGCAATCGATACCAGTACGAGATACTAGTTCTTTACACTCTTGAACATCAGCATAGATAACACCTTCAGCAACAACATCATCCTCTTGTCCGCCAACTGTTCCAAGCTCAGCTTCAACAGAAACACCTTTTGAATGAGCATACTCAACTACTTTTGTTGTAGTTTCGATATTCTCTTCGAAAGGATGGTGAGATGCATCGATCATTACTGATGTAAAACCAGCATCGATTGCTTCTTTACATTTATCAAAGCTTGAACCGTGGTCTAAGTGGATAGCCACAGGCACAGTGATTTTGTAATCTTCTAAAAGACCTTCTACCATTTTTACAACTGTTTTGAAGCCACCCATGTAACGAGCTGCACCTTCAGAAACCCCAAGGATTACTGGAGACTTTTCTGCTTCAGCCGCTTGTAAAATTGCTTGTGTGAACTCAAGGTTGTTCAAGTTGAATTGTCCTACTGCATACCCTTCAGCTTTTGCTTTATTGAGCATGTCTGTCATAGATACTAAAGGCATTCTTCTTCCTCCTATTCATGATGACCTTTTATAGACAGGTTCCCTATTAGAGTTTTCCCTAAACAATTAACGTTATGTAATTTGAGACCCTGACTTTGATTGATCATCCGCTAAATTCATTTGTAATCATACCAAATAAAAATTAGAAATGCTATCAATCTTGGTCACTTTTAGAGGATGTCATAAAATAGATGAAATGCAATCGCTACCATTTGTATATTTTGCCAAAATTTGTGGAAATCAACTATTTTTTACTGGTAAATACTTCTTTACGGCTGCACGAATATCATCAATATCAAATGGCTTGGCAAAATGAGTGAGAGCTCCAAGATCCTTCGCTTCCTGAATCATATCTAGCTCTCCGTAAGCAGTCATAATGATGACACGAATATCTTTTTCAATGACTTTCATTCTTTTTAAAATTTCAATTCCGTCCATACCAGGAATTTTCATATCTAGTAAAACAAGGTCTGGCGGGTTTTTCGTCACGATCTCTAAAGCTTGTACTCCATTTGCCGCTTGAAATGTTTCGTAGCCTTCCTTTTGAAGCACTTCATTTAACAGAATTCTTATACCAAATTGGTCATCTACTATTAATATTTTGCCTTTCATGAAAAGCCACCCTCTTTTTCTGGATTTTTAATTTTTTGTATGTAAATAAACGATTAGGACTATCCACCTTCATGTAGTTCGATACACTACTTAATTTCTCCTGCTAACATTTTACATCAAAATCATATAAATTTTTACAGTTTGTGATTTTACCTTCCTTGTCCGTTTCTTTTATAATATATGAAGATTACGATTTGGAGGCCATTTATGTTAAAAATGTTCACAACCCAACTGACTGGATTATTAAAAAAAATCCAAGATAAAGAAGACCTTTCCATCGAGGATGGCGCAAGACTTCTTGCCCAAGCACTTATTGGAGATGGTCATATATTTATTTATGCTGCAGACGAGTTGACTGCCGTTCAAGCGGAAGCCATTCATAGCAAGGAACCTTTACAACGCGCTCGTGTTCTTGAGGGTTTGGCACAACTGGATCAGGTGACAGTTGCTGACCGTGTACTGATTTTGGCTAGAACCACTCACGATGACCGCGCAGTCGCTATTGGGAAAGCTCTTGAAGAAAAGGGAATTCCGTTTGTATCGGTTGCTACTTTAGATGAAGGTGAGGGAGAACCACTGAATGATATCGCTCACGCTCATATCGACCTTCAATTAAAAAAAGGACTGCTTCCCGATGAGGAAGGAAACCGCTATGGCTACCCCGCATCCATGGCCGCCCTATACGTTTATTATGGATTAAAATTTACGATTGATGAAATTATGGAAGAGTACTGATAGAAAAGCGGAAGCGACTTGGTCAGCCCCGACAGGCACAAGACGAACCACGTAAGGGTCCGCACTTATCTTTTGGAGAACAGGTTAGGTTAAGCAACCGAGCTGATAAATAGACGGACAAATTCCGCTTAATTAGTAATTCTTATTAAAAAAGGCTTAAATAAACGGAGAGATTCCGCCTATTGGCTCAAAAAAACCGAAAATAGGAGATTTTGCTTTGCTTAAGCGGAAAACCTCCCCTTATTTACCCCAAAACCAGGCTCCTTTTTGCATCTAACCGGAAATTCTCCGCTTATTTTACTCATGCTGGGTACTTGCTTAAGGACAAAACATCTTATTTATAAAGGAGTGAGGTTTTATATAAATTTTGTTTTTGTATTCATAATAAATAAACTCGCCAATTTTACTATGGCGAGTTTTACTTTTTTATATACCCACAATGATGTTAACATCCGCGGGAGGCTTTCCATATTAGTCTCTAGACTTCAATGAAGCTTCAACAAAATCTCTGAACAATGGTTGAGGTCTTGTTGGTCTTGAGATAAATTCTGGGTGGAATTGAGATGCAACGAACCATGGGTGGTCTGCAAGCTCAATGATTTCCACTAAGCGACCATCTGGACTAGTACCAGAGAAGATGAAGCCTGCTTGCTCCATTTCTTGACGGAACTGGTTGTTGAACTCATAACGGTGACGGTGACGCTCGTACACCACTTCATCATTGTAAGCAGCATATGCTTTTGTGTTTTCTTCCAGCTTACATGGGAAGATACCTAGGCGCAGTGTTCCACCAAGATCTTCGATATCTTTTTGCTCTGGTAGAAGGTCAATGATTGGGTACTTTGTTTCTGGGTTAATTTCCGCAGAGTTCGCATCAGCGTGACCAAGCACATTACGCGCAAATTCAACAGAAGCCAACTGCATACCCAAACAAATTCCAAGGAAAGGTACTTTGTTTTCACGAGCATATTTAATCGTCGTGATTTTCCCTTCAATACCACGATCCCCGAAACCACCAGGAACAAGAATTCCATCCACATCAGAAAGAAGTTCACGTGCATTGTCTTCATTTACTTCTTCTGCGTTAATCCACTTAATATCAATATCTGAATCAAATGCAAATCCAGCATGCTTTAATGATTCCACAACAGAAATATACGCATCTTGAAGTTCCACGTATTTACCAACTAGTGCTATACGAGTGGTTTTTGACAGATTGCGAACTTTATCTAGTAATGCTAACCATTCAGTCATTTCTGGTTCTGGACTTTGAAGCTTCAAGTGATCACAAACGATTTGATCCATTTTTTGCTCTTGAAGTGCGATTGGTACGGCATACAATGTGTCTGCATCTTGGCACTCAATAACGGCTTTCGAATCGATATCACAGAATAAAGCAATTTTGTCCTTCATGTCTTGCGATACTGGCATTTCTGTACGAACAACGATAATGTTTGGCTGAATTCCTAAGCTACGAAGCTCTTTTACACTGTGCTGAGTTGGCTTTGTTTTCATTTCACCAGCTGCTTTAATGTAAGGAATTAGTGTACAGTGAATATACATTACGTTATCACGACCAATATCACTCTTAATTTGGCGGATTGCTTCTAGGAATGGTAGTGATTCGATGTCCCCAACTGTTCCACCAATCTCCGTGATAACCACGTCCGCACCTGTTTCACGACCAGCACGGAATACGCGCTCTTTAATTTCGTTTGTGATATGCGGAATAACCTGTACCGTTCCACCTAAATAATCTCCACGGCGCTCTTTCTTTAATACCGTTGAGTAAATTTTCCCAGTTGTCACGTTGTTGTACTTGGTAAGGTTAATGTCGATGAAACGCTCGTAGTGACCTAAGTCAAGATCCGTTTCAGCACCATCACCTGTTACGAATACTTCACCGTGTTGGTACGGACTCATTGTCCCTGGATCCACGTTAATATATGGATCAAATTTTTGGATCGTTACGCTTAAGCCGCGATTTTTTAATAATCGTCCTAAAGACGCTGCTGTGATTCCTTTTCCTAAAGAAGAAACCACTCCACCTGTTACGAAAATATACTTTGTCATCTGTAATCCCCCTCTAAATAAGTTTGTACATATTTTTTAAATATCAATCCATTACATTGGCAAGGGGATAAAACGATTTTTGAAGACCGATTTTCACACCTATAAAAAATAAAAACGCCCCTCCTGCTAGAAATAGCAAGGGGAGCGTGAAATTACGTTTCGATTGTTCCTTTTTAAGGAGCCCAAAAAGTATTCTACCTACAGCTCTGTAAAAAGTCAAGTCGAGATCCTACAAAATTCGACTTAAAGCTTCTCGTCGTCCTCATCATCAAAATCATCTTCTTCAAGGTCTTCATCGTCTTCATCTTCATCCAGATCGAATTCCTCATCCTCTTCGAGAAGGTCTTCATCATCGTCTTCTAAATCTTCATCAATGTCATCATCTACAAGATCATCATCGTCGTCTTCGTCATCGAAGTCATCATCCACATCATCGTAATCGAGCTCTTCTTCCTCTAACTCGTCATACTCTTCAATGTCAAGATCCTCGTCCTCATCGACCACTTTCTTCGCCTTTTTCTTCTTCGGCTTCACGGCTGTTACATGTTCTTCTTCGGTTTGGTCAACTGGATACCAAACGCGAAGACCCCAGCGATTTTCACCGATTGTCATAAAGCGTCCATCTATATTTAAATCTGTATAAAATTGAGCAATTCTCGCTCTCACTTCATCTTCTGTTAATCCACGTAGTTCTGTAATTTCATCCATTAATTCTTTAAAAGAGACCGGCTGTTTCTTTTCCTTAAGCAATTCAAACGCAATCTCAATTAAGGACATTTCTTGCAATTCTTCTTGAGTAACTTGTTTCAAACTCAATATTTGCACTTCCTTTCGCTATGTAAAACACGACAAATAAAATATGTACACAATTATTGCATATTCTTCATTATAAACAAAATATGAACCTTTATGCTAGTTCTATCTAATCGATACCAAACTTTTTAGTACTTGCCCTCGTTTCTCTGCCTTTTTTTCTCCTTAACAAACAATCTGACCGCTAAATAGAAGAAAAAAAAGGCCAATAGAAAGAAAGGGATGGCACCAAGCTGCAATGAGTATAGATAAATAGCCGAAACAACAGTAAGAATAACAGCAATAAATTGAAGAAGTTGTTTCAATTATCTCACTTCCCGTGAAAATGGTTAGGTCCTTTGTTTGAAAAAGAACTTTCTATCTTCTTCTATTATAGTAAAAATTAGGACATTTTAGGTATGAGTTATGTAAAAAAAGTGTAAAGAGCAAAGTGAAAGCGCTAGCTTTCACTTTGCTCTTATTCTTACTACATATTTCTCCGGTACTGTCCGCCCACCTCATACAACGCACGGGTAATTTGACCGAGGCTTGCTACTTTTACTGTTTCCATTAGTTCCTCGAAAATATTGCCGTTGTTGACGGCTGTTTGTTTTAGTTTTTGCAACGCTGCAGCGATTTTGTCTTTGTTTCGCTCTTGGAATTCTCGTAAATTTTGAATTTGCAGTTCTTTTTCTTCTTTTGTTGCTCGTGCCAGCTCCATATTGTCTGTTTCTTCTTCTGATGGAGGATTCGGATTCAAATATGTGTTAACGCCAATGATTGGCAGCTCACCCGTATGCTTTTTCATTTCATAGTACATCGATTCGTCTTGAATTTTTCCGCGCTGGTATTGTGTCTCCATCGCACCGAGTACTCCCCCACGGTCATTCAATCGCTCGAATTCTTGAAGAACCATTTCCTCCACCAAGTCCGTGAGCTCCTCCACAATAAATGAGCCTTGAAGAGGATTTTCATTTTTCGATAAGCCATGCTCTTTTGTAATAATCATTTGAATCGCCATCGCACGACGCACTGACTCTTCTGTCGGGGTCGTAATTGCTTCATCGTATGCATTCGTATGAAGCGAATTACAGTTATCCTGAAGAGCCATTAGGGCTTGAAGGGTGGTGCGGATATCGTTAAAATCAATTTCCTGTGCATGAAGGGAGCGCCCGCTAGTTTGGACATGATACTTCAGCTTTTGACTTCGCTCATTCGCCCCGTACTTCTCTCTCATCACGGTCGCCCAAATACGACGGGCCACACGTCCAATTACCGTATATTCAGGATCAAGTCCGTTAGAGAAAAAGAAGGATAAATTCGGAGCAAAATCATCAATATGCATGCCTCGGCTTAAGTAGTACTCCACATACGTCAATCCATTGGCAAGTGTAAAGGCCAGCTGAGAAATAGGATTGGCCCCCGCTTCAGCGATATGATAACCAGAAATCGAAACGGAATAATAGTTACGCACTTTATGATCAATAAAATATTGCTGAATATCTCCCATCATTCGAAGCGCAAACTCTGTGGAGAAAATACATGTATTCTGCCCTTGATCTTCTTTTAAAATATCGGCTTGAACCGTGCCTCTCACCGTTGAAAGAGTGGCTGCCTTCACATGAGTCCATTCCTCGAGTGTAAGCGGTCGACCTAGTTCCTGCTCCTTTTTTTCCACTTGTTGTTCAATGGCTGTATTCATAAACATCGCCAAAATAATCGGAGCCGGACCGTTAATCGTCATCGACACAGATGTGGAAGGATGGCATAAATCAAAGCCATCATACAGCTTTTTCATATCGTCTAACGTACAGATGCTTACACCGCTTTCCCCAACTTTTCCGTAAATATCTGGGCGATAATCCGGATCTTCCCCGTACAAAGTGACTGAGTCAAACGCCGTACTCAAGCGCTTCGCATCGTCATCCTTTGAAAGATAATGAAAGCGTCGATTTGTCCGTTCTGGTGTTCCTTCCCCTGCGAACTGACGCTTCGGGTCTTCCCCCTCACGCTTAAATGGAAACACTCCTGCAGTGTATGGAAATTCACCTGGAACATTCTCTTTGTATACCCAGCGAATAATCTCTCCGTAATCCTTGTATTTCGGTAGTACTACCTTCGGAATCAATAAGCCGGACAAGCTTTTGGTTTTTAAAATCGTTACGATTTCCTTGTCGCGGATTCTAGTCACAAAGTGGTCGGAGCTATAGAGCTTTTGTTTTTCCTCCCAAGAAGATAACACCTTTTTGGTTTCGGAAGTAAGCTTTGCCTCCACCCCAGCCTTGAGTTCCTCTAACGCCTTAATTACTTCTTGACCTGCACTAGTTTCTTCAATAACAGCAAGCGTGCCTTCTATTTGAAAAAGCTTTCGAGCAAGATTCGCCTGTTCCTCCGCTTTTTTATGGTAGCCTCGAACCGCATCTGAGATTTCACGTAAATAGTAGCGGCGATCCGTAGGAATAATGACGCTCTGCTTTTCTACAAGAGCATCTTTGGAAAAAGTGGTCAGTAATGATGATCCCGTTTTTTCATTTAATGTCTCAATCAATGCCGCAAACAGAGCATTTGTGCCCGAATCATTGAACTGGCTTGCAATCGTTCCGTATACCGGCATATCATCTAGCTCTTTTTCAAAAAGCATGCGGCTTCGCTGATATTGCTTTTGTACTTGTCGAAGTGCATCTTCAGATCCTTTTCGTTCAAACTTATTGATCACGATTAAATCCGCGTAATCAATCATGTCTATTTTTTCAAGCTGTGATGGAGCTCCGAACTCACTCGTCATAACGTACATAGAGACATCACAAATCTCCGCGATCTCTGCATCCCCTTGACCAATTCCACTTGTTTCTACGATGATGAGATCAAAGCCAGCCGCCTTGACCACCGCAATCGCGTCTTGAATAGCAAGCGATAGCTCGGTCTTTGATTGTCTGGTCGCTAAGCTTCGCATATATACTCTTGGGGAAAAAATGGCATTCATTCGGATTCGGTCCCCGAGCAGTGCTCCCCCCGTTTTTTGCTTGGTTGGGTCAACCGAGAGTACCGCGACCTTTTGCTCCGGTACTTCATTAATAAAGCGACGAATCAGTTCATCGGTTAACGAGCTTTTTCCCGCCCCACCTGTCCCTGTAATCCCGAGGACAGGAACCGATTTTTGCCGTGCCTTGACCTGCTGCATCACGGTTTCTACCGCAGCGGCACTTTCTTTATTAGCGCCCACCTGCTGCTCAGCAAACGTGATCAGCTTGGCTGTCGCAATCGTGTCACCCGAATCTAACTTTGAAAGATACGTATCCACCTCTGACGAAATCGTTGGATAATCGCACTCCTCTAGCATACGATCAATCATTCCCTGCAGTCCAAGCAATCGCCCATCCTCAGGTGAGAAGATGCGTGCAATGCCATACTGATGTAGCTCCTTAATTTCACGAGGAATAATCACCCCACCTCCACCGCCATAAATACGGATATGAGTGGCACCCTTTTCCTTTAGAAGATCATACATGTACTTAAAGTACTCCACATGTCCTCCTTGGTATGAGGAAATTGCAATTCCTTGAACATCCTCTTGTATCGCCGCATTCACCACTTCTTCTACCGAGCGGTTATGGCCCAAGTGGATCACTTCAGCTCCACTTGCCTGTAAAATCCTTCTCATAATATTTATGGAGGCATCATGTCCGTCAAACAAGCTAGACGCGGTGACAAATCGGATATGATGCTTATGTGTATACGTTGGTTTCGTATTCATTTTTCTCCTCCCATCCTCGTTATGCCTGAAAACAATAGCTCTGTTTGAAGGGTGATGTATTCCTCAAGCGTGTAGAGCTTTTGGAGTGCCCAGCGTCTGAATCCCCACATTTGCCCTTGAACAAAAATATTATGAGCAATCATTTTTACCTGTTTTTCAGTCAGATTGATTTCCCCATTTTCCACACAGCGGGCAATCACATCCTCAAACATTGCTACCATTTCCATTTCTTTTCTTAGTACATATGGAAGAGCATCCTTGTTCAGCGATTTTGCCTCCTGGTACATGACGAGCACTTCTGATTGAAGCTCATCCATGACACGAAAATAGTTGGCAATTCCTCGCTCCAAGCTTTGTAACGTTCCCTTTTTCGTATCTAAATCCTTTTGCAACCGCTCCTGCACTTCGTCATAAATATGATCACAGACCAGGTACAACACATCCTCCTTCGTCCGTATATACTCATACAAGGTGCCAATGCTAAAGCCGGATGCTTTCGCAATTTCTCTAGTTGTAGTGCGATGAAAGCCCTTCTCTTTAAAAAGCGCAACCGCCCCTTTAATCATCTGGTCACGCCTTTTCACGACGAGCTGTTCATCCTTCACAGAGGCATGAACTTCTCTTTTTTTCATCGATTTTTCTACCCCTTTAGAGAGATTTTCATTTATTTCGTAATCATCCGCGAAATAACGAGTCGTTGGATTTCCTGTGTTCCTTCATAAATTTGTGTGATTTTTGCGTCACGCATATATCGTTCTACCGGATAATCCTTTGTGTATCCATAGCCCCCAAAGATTTGGACCGCTTCTGTTGTTACTTTCATGGCCGTGTCACCGGCAAACAACTTGGACATTGCGGATTCTTTTCCGTATGGAAGACCTTCCGACTCTAGCCAGGCCGCTTGATAGGTTAATAATCTAGCAGCTTCAATGCTGGTCGCCATATCCGCTAGCTTAAAGCCGACGCCTTGCTGCTGTGCAATTGGCTTTCCGAACTGAACACGTTCTTTGGCATAATCGGTTGCTGCATCCAGTGCACCTTGTGCAATTCCGACAGCTTGAGCAGCAATTCCGTTACGTCCTCCATCAAGGGTCATCATCGCAATTTTAAACCCTTCTCCTTCTGCCCCGAGCATGTTAGCTGCAGGTACACGGCAGTCTTCGAAAATGATCTCTGTTGTTGGTGACGAGCGAATGCCGAGCTTTTTCTCCTTTTTTCCGACCGAAAAGCCTGGTGTATCACTTTCAACAATAAAGGCCGAGGTTCCCTTATGCTTTTGCGCGGCATCTGTTACCGCAAACACGACATAAATATCAGCAATGCCACCGTTCGTGATAAAGATTTTGGAGCCGTTTAAAATAAACTCATCACCATCTCGACGTGCCGTTGTTTTCATGCCACCTGCATCAGACCCGCTACCAGGTTCGGTTAACCCGTAACCGCCGATTTTTTCACCTAATGCCATCGGACGCAAAAACTTTTGCTTTTGCTCTTCACTACCAAACTTATAAATGGGCCAGCCTGCTAAAGAGGTATGAGCGGACAGCGTCACACCAGTTGACGCACATACGCGAGATAACTCTTCAACGGCGATACAATAGGCTAAATAATCACTGCCAATACCACCGTACTCTTCAGGCCACGGAATCCCCGTCAAACCGAGCTCTGCCATTTTATTGAAAATCTCGCGATCAAATCGTTCTTCTTCATCTCTTTCTGCGGCAGTTGGTGCCACTTCATTTCTCGCAAAGTCACGAACCATCTTACGAATCATTTCATGTTCTTCTGACAATTTGAAATTCATCTTGTTCCCCTCGCTTTTTCAAAGTTTATAAATGCTTGCTAATAACGATGCGCTGAATTTCGCTCGTTCCTTCGTAGATTTCAGTCACTTTTGCATCTCGAAAAAAACGCTCAACTGGGTAATCCTCTGTATAGCCATATCCACCGAACACTTGAATGGACTCCGTTGTTACTTCCATTGCCGTTTTGGAGGCAAATAATTTGGCCATCGAAGCTTCTTTTCCACATGGTTGACCAAGGGAACGAAGCTCGGCAGCTCGATAGATTAATAGTTTTGCCGCTTCAATATTGGTTGCCATATCAGCTAATTTAAAGCCAATTCCTTGCTGATAGGAGATCGGCTTTCCAAACTGGATACGTTGTTTCGCATAGTCGACAGCTGCCTCATAAGCTGCTTCAGCGATTCCAAGCGCTTGGGCTGCAATGCCGATTCTTCCAACATCCAAATTGCCAAGTGCGATTTTCAAGCCTTGACCTTCTTTGCCGATTAGGTTTTCTTCTGGCACCTGCATATCCTCGAATGTAAGCTGAACCGTTCTTGACCCGTGCAATCCCATCTTGTGCTCATCTTTCCCGATCACCAGTCCTGGAGTATTTTTTTCAACGATGAAAGCTGAAATTCCCTTGTCTTCAATCGAAGCAAACACAATGTAAATATCCGCTTCTCCACCATTTGTAATAAACACTTTTGAACCGTTGATCACATAATGATTCTCTTTTTTGACGGCACGTGATTTTAAGCTTGCAGCGTCAGAGCCCGCACTTGGTTCGGTTAAGCAGAAGGCGCCCAAGTATTCCCCACTTGCGAGCTTCGGGACGTATCTTTTCTTTTGCGCTTCATTACCAAAATAAAGAATCGGGTTCGTGCCAACCGATGTATGCACGGAGAGAATCACACCGATCGTGGCACTGACTTTTGAAAGCTCGTGAATCGCTATGATATAAGAGGTGAAATCCATCTCCGCTCCGCCGTACTGTTCGGGAACAGGGATCCCCATGAGGCCGAGTTCCCCCATTTGCTTAAGGATGCCTCTTGGAAAATCTCCTTGTTCCATTTTTTCAATAAATGGACTGATCTCGGTTCGGGCAAAATCCTGAACCATCTTTCTCATCATCTGCTGTTCTTCCGTCCATCGTAAATCCATATCATTTCCTCCTGATATCGGGGTAGTTAACTATACTCATAAAATCCACGACCCGATTTCCTTCCGAGCCAGCCCGCTTTTACGTATTTGCGGAGCAGTGGGCATGGACGGTATTTGCTGTCGCCAAAGCCATCGTAGAGGGTTTCCATAATATACAAACAGGTATCGAGCCCGATAAAGTCAGCCAAGGTGAGTGGTCCCATCGGGTGGTTCATCCCAAGCTTCATGACCTCGTCGATCGCTTCCTTTGTTGCTACTCCTTCATAAAGCGTATAGATGGCTTCGTTAATCATCGGCATAAGAATTCGGTTGGACACGAACCCGGGGTAATCATTCACTTCAACTGGCACTTTTCCAATCGTTTTTGTCATGCCTTCGATGAGTTCATATACCTCGTCATCCGTTGCTAGACCACGGATAATTTCTACGAGCTTCATGACTGGGACAGGATTCATAAAGTGCATTCCGATGACCTTTTCTGGCCTTGAGGTTGCTGCCGCAATTTCTGTAATCGGTAGTGAGGAAGTGTTGCTCGCAAGGATTGCGTGATCAGGAGCGATTTTATCGAGCTCACGGAAAATCTTTGTTTTGACCTCCATGTTTTCCACTGCTGCTTCAATCACTAGGTCCACACCACTTGCGTTATGCAAATCAGTGGAAGGCTGGATGTAGGCTAAAATCACTTCCATCTGGTCTTGTGTCATTTTTCCTTTATCTACTTGACGCGCTAGGTTTTTCCGGATCACCCCAAGTCCACGTAAACAATAGTCTTCGTTTAGATCATGCAATAAACAATCGTAACCCGCTTGGGCACACACTTGAGCAATTCCAGCTCCCATCTGGCCAGCACCAATAACCATTACCTTTTTGATTTCCATCTTATCCCCCTTTTCTACCATTAGAGTTCTTAAAAAAGGGGACATTCCGTACAAGACGATCGGAAATCCCCCCATAAAAATTCTACTGTTTTGGCACCTCAATCATAATCGCATCGCCTTGCCCTCCACCTGAGCAAATCGCTGCTACACCGATTCCACCGCCACGTCTCTTTAACTCGTACATTAACGTAATGATGATTCTTGCCCCACTCGCACCGATCGGATGACCAATCGCTACGGCTCCACCATTCACATTGACCTTTTCATGATCAAGTCCAGCAATTTCTGCACTTGCTAAAGCAACCGCTGCAAAGGCTTCGTTGATTTCAAACAAATCAATTTCCTCGACTGATTTACCCGTTTTCTTTACCAATTCGTTAATCACGATTCCAGGCGTTTTCGGGAAATCCTTTGCTTCTACCGCGACAGCTGCCTGCCCGATAATATAAGCTTCTGGTGTTCTTCCTTCCCGAGCCGCTCGTTCTTCACTCATCAACACTAGTGCTGCAGCTCCATCATTCACTCCTGGTGCATTTCCGGCTGTGATTGTTCCGTCTGAGTTAAACACTGGTGCAAGCTTAGACAGCTTTTCCATGCTAGTATCTTTTCTCGGTGACTCATCAGTTGACACCACAAGTGGTTCGCCTTTTCGCTGTGGAACTCGAACCGCTACCATTTCTTCGGCTAAAACACCAGATTCGATTGCTTGAACGGTACGCTGGTGGCTTCGAAGCGCCCATTGATCCTGCTCCTCGCGCGAAAGCTCCATTTCCTTTGCCACACCATTTCCGTATGTTCCCATATGAACACCCGTAAACGTACAAGTTAGTCCGTCATACACCATTAAATCCTTTACGGACGAATCGCCCATTCGTAATCCCCAACGAGCTTTTGGAAGAAAATAAGGAGCGTTGCTCATCGACTCCATTCCTCCGGCAACGATGACTTCTTCATCACCTAAACGGATGATTTGATCTCCTAACGTCACACTTCGCATCCCAGAAGCACAAACCTTATTGATCGTTTCTGTTTTCACATTCCATGGAAGTCCTGCCTTTTGAGCTGCTTGTCGTGATGGAATCTGACCCTGCCCCCCTTGCAGAACCGTTCCAAAAATCACTTCATCCACTTTTTCTGCTTCTACTCCTGCACGACCAAGTGCTTCCTTGATCACCAATCCCCCTAAATCAGATGCTGTAAATGCGCTTAAGCTTCCGCCCATTTTTCCAAAAGGTGTACGAACTCCGCTTAAAATAACTGTTTTCCCCATGTTACTCTCCCCTTTTTCGTATTCATTTGTTTGGATTCTTTCTTTGTGTGATTCATTCTGTGATGTGACTGAACGCTCGCTCAGTATGTGAGGTGGAAAAAAGGAGAATTTGAATTTCTCCTTTGAAGGTAATTTAATTTGTAAGCGCTTTATTGTCTTCTTCTATTTTACTATCAAAATAGTTAGAATAGAAATAATTTACATAAAAATCATGCAAATTATTTCTATCCTCTTTACGACACGATTTGTGCCTCTCCAATAACGGCTTTTTCTAGTAGCTCTGCCACGTCATACGTTGATACCGTTTCTTCGACTTCCTTTGCCTTTGTTCCATCTGAAAGCATGGTGAGGCAATACGGACAGCCTGATGAAATAACAGACGGTTTAACGGCTAATGCTTGCTCAGTTCTTGCTACATTGATACGATGGCCCGTTTCTTCTTCCATCCACATCAAGCCACCACCAGCTCCACAGCACATTCCCGTGTCTCTATTTCGAGCCATTTCTACGAGTGTGACGCCTGGAATGGCTTTTAATATATCTCGTGGTGCATCATACACCTCATTGTAGCGTCCTAAATAACAAGAATCGTGGAAGGTGATCGTTTCGTTCACTTCGAACTTCGGTTTTAGTCTTCCATCCTTCACAAGCTCAGCAAGTAGCTCGGTATGATGGTACACTTCCGCTTTTAATCCGAAGTCAGGGTATTCATTTTTGAATGTATTATACGCATGAGGATCAATCGTCACGATCTTCTTTACTTCGCTCTTCTCAAATTCCTCAATATTCTTTGTCGCAAGCTCTTGGAATACAAACTCATTTCCTAGACGTCTTGCGGTGTCACCGGAGTTCTTTTCCTTGCTTCCTAATATCGCAAACTTCACACCTGCTTCATTTAAAAGCTTCGCAAAGGACAAAGCAATTTTTTGACTGCGGTTGTCATAAGAGCCCATTGACCCCACCCAGAACAAGTACTCAAACTCTTCTCCAGACTTTTTCATTTCTTTTACCGTTGGAATGAGAACATCTTCTCTCTCCGTGCGCCAGTTTTCACGCTCTTTGCGATTTAGTCCCCAAGGATTTCCTTGACGTTCGATGTTTTGCATCGCTCTTTGAGCATCGGCATCCATTTTTCCTTCTGTTAAAACCAGATAACGACGAAGGTCAATAATTTTATCGACATGTTCATTCATGACCGGACATTGATCTTCACAGTTTCGGCAAGTAGTACAAGCCCAAATTTCTTCCTCTGTTATCACATCTCCGATCAAGCTTGGACTGTAAGCTAGACTTGCCGCAGACTCCTGAACCCCTTTTCCAGCAGCTGCTAATGCGATTTGATTTCCTTTTGTATTGGAAAAAGCAAAGGTCGGAACCCATGGTTGCTTTTGCGTAATGGCTGCCCCATGATTGGTTAAGTGATCGCGCATTTTTACAATCAAGTCCATCGGTGACAGCATCTTTCCTGTCCCTGTTGCTGGACACATATTCGTACAGCGTCCGCATTCTACACACGCGTATAAGTCAATGAGCTGATGCTGAGTGAAATCTTCAATTTTCCCCACACCGAAGGTTTCTTGTGTTTCGTCTTCAAAATCAATCTTGGTTAATTTCCCTGGCTTTTCTAAGCGATTAAAATACACATTCGCTGGACCTGCAATCAAGTGCGCGTGCTTGGACTGTGGAACATACACAAGAAATGCTAGCAGGAACAAAAGATGAATCCACCAAGCCACATAGAAAATCGCGATGGAAGCTGTTTCTCCTATCCAAGAAAAAGCTAGGCTCACTAATGAGGCAATTGGCTCTGTCCATGAGGCTTCATGAGCATGCCAGATGAGACTCATTCCATTTCCAAGTAGTACAGAAAGCATTAATCCACCGATAAAAATTAACACGAGTCCCGATTTAAAATTCCGTTTCAAACGAACCAATTTTTCTACATATCGACGATGAAACGCCCAAAAAACCGCCACTAATATCATTAAGGTGACCATTTCCTGAAAAAACGTAAATCCTGGATACAGAGGTCCTAGTGGCAAGTGCGCACCTGGTACAAGACCTTTAATAATAAAATCGATCGCCCCAAATTGAACAAGAATAAATCCGTAAAAAAACATCACATGAATAATTCCACTTTTCTTATCCTTTAACAGCTTTTTTTGCCCGAATACATTAACCCAAATCTTATCGAGCCTTTCCTTCACTCGGGATTCAAACTCCACCTTCTTCCCAAGCTTTATGTACTCGATTCTCGTTTTGACTACATAAACAAACAGACTAACTGCGTAAGCGGTTACAATTAGAAAAGCAATCAAGTTGATCCAAAGCATGGCGTTCATCTTCTCTACCCCTTTCTGGCTTACTTGAACTCCCCTTCAAGCAGCACAGGTTTTGCGTGAAAATGTGTAATTTTCTGAATTGTATCTACTCCTATTATATAATGAATGAGCATTCAGTCAATGTTTTTTTATCGCAACTTTCTGTCTTCATAGAAAGAACACTTACAGGAGATACTACAACGTACGATCACTCCCGAACCAATGGGGTATCCTTTAGAAGGGAGAGAATTTGATGAAGGTTATCGGTTTCATTCTACTTGCTTTCGTACTCATCCTATTGCTATTGTATGTCGACTTTGTACTTGGCAGAAGACAACATTTATCTTCTATTTATCGAAAAAGTTATCCGATGAGGCAAAGTCATATTGATGTGTTTACAAGAGGAGATGCCCTCTTCACGGACTTATTTTCAGAAATCGAACATGCAAACGAGCATATCCATGTTCTTTTTTATATATTAAAAGATGATCCATATGGCCGTAGGTTTCTTCAAATTTTAAAAAACAAAGCATTAGAAGGAGTGGAAGTTAGACTGCTCCTCGATTGGGCAGGATGCTTTAGTGTTCCACGTAAAATTGTAAATGAAGCCAAACAAGCCGGCATTCACTTTTCGTATAGCCATAAACCGAAATTTCCTTTTCTCTTTTACCGTTCACAAGTTCGAAATCACCGAAAAATTACAGTCATTGATGGAAAGCTTGGCTATATTGGTGGTTTCAATGTCGGAAAAGAGTATTTAAATGAGGATCCAAAGCTGAACCCTTGGCGTGACTATCATTTAAAAGTTATGGGTGAAGGGGTTCATGATCTACAACGTGAGTTCTTAAAGGACTGGGAAGAGGAGACGCAGGAACATCTTCTGAGTATTCCTACTTATTTTCCTGAACCAGTTTCAGGACCAATTCGTCACCAAATTATCCCTTCAGAAGGGTTTTATCTCGAAGAAACCTTCTCCGGAATGATTCGAGGGGCTGAGACATCGATTCACATCGGTTCTCCTTATTTCATCCCTAGCAAGCGCATCTTTCAAGATTTATTGGCTGCATTGGATCGCGGTGTGGAAGTGACTATCCTTGTACCGCAAACTCCTGACCACGCGTTTGTGAGAGAGGCCTCGTTTCCTTATTTGCGCACGCTTATTTCTAAAGGGGCGAATGTCTACGGTTATGCCAAAGGCTTTTACCATGCAAAAATCCTTATCATTGATGACCGGATTTGTGATTCTGGTTCAGCCAACTTTGACAAAAGGAGCTTCTTTTTAAATCATGAAATTAACTGCTATATGTATGATCCAGACATCATCTCACTTATGAAAAATATTTATGAAACGGATGTAAAAGATGGAAAAAAATTATCCCTTCATGATTTGAACCATTTAAGCTTCAAGCAAAAAATAATGGAGTGGATCGCACGCCCTATTTCCTATTTTCTTTAGTTAGGAGTTCATAAAACAATGAAAATTCGCTTCGGCTATGTATCGACGGCCCTTTCTCTTTGGGAGGCATCGCCTGCAAGAGCCCTGACCTTTACCCGGTATAAGCAGCTTCCCGCTTCCGAACGCGAGGAAAAACTAATGGCTGTCACGGGTGAAAATATCTTTAATACGTTACGAATGGTTTGCTATAATATCGCTCACGGCATTCAAGTGTATCGCTTATCAAGCTCGATTGCCCCGCTTTCTACTCATCCAGAGGTGAACTGGGACTTTGTCACCCCGTTTCGAAAGGAGTGGCAGGAGCTTGGCGATTTAATTCGAAGACATCAGATGCGTGTAAGCTTTCACCCAAACCAATATACTTTGTTCACCTCTCCTCGTGAAGAAGTAACAAAGAATGCGGTGATTGATATGGACTATCATTACAGAATGCTAGAAGCAATGGGAGTGGAAAAAGAAGGGGTCCTCAATATTCATGTCGGAGGGGCCTACGGGGACAAAACACAGTCACTAAAACGATTTCACGAAAACATCCAATCTCTCCCCTCCCATATCAAAGAGGTAACCACCTTAGAGAATGATGATAAAACTTACACAACCGAAGAGACCCTTTCTGTATGTCAGAAAGAGGGCATTCGTCTGGTTTTTGATTATCACCATCATATGGCCAATTTGAGTGACGAGCCTCTCGATACTCTGCTACCAAAAGTTTTTCAAACATGGGAAGGTTGTTCTTTAAAACCGAAGATCCATATTTCTTCCCCGAAGTCGGAAAAAATGTACCGAGCACATGCTGACTATGCGGATTTGGAATATGTCATGCCCTTGATCGACCTTCTCCGTTCCATGAATGTGGATGTTGACTTTATGATTGAAGCAAAGGCGAAGGATATGGCATGCCTCAAACTCGTAGAAGACATTAGCCGCATTCGGGGGGTGAAACGAGTGGGTGGGGCTGCGATTGAATGGAAATGACCCATTTTTTCGGTTGGGGGTTCAGATTAAGCACCCGAGCTGTTAAATAGCCGGAGAGATTCCGCTTAACTAGAAATTATTCTTTAAAAACGCTTAAATAAACGGAGAAATTCCGCCTATGGGCTCGAAAAATTCAAAAATGGGAGATTTTGCTTTGCATAAGCGGAAAACCTCCCCCTATTTCCCTCGAAATGAGCTCCATTCTGCATATAACGGAAAAATCTCCGCTTATTAAGGACAAGACTTTCAGGCTTCCCTTATTTTCCAAAACTTTGCAGCCATGGAGTTAACTGCTCAAACACTTTAAAACCTAAATAGATTCCAACAATTCCAGTGATACCCGCTAAAGCAGGTGGTGCCGGAATGGGCAGACGAAAGAGTGCAAAAATAAACCCGACGAAAAAACCCGTTACTAAAGATAAAAGGACAAGCTTCATAGTACCCCTCCAAAAATCATCCGTATACCTTAAAGCATTCCCCACCATGCTATTTTATACTTCGATTTTTGCTCTTCTTGATTGCTCAATAATCTCCGCTATCTTGTTTGTAGCTTCTAAAATTGAATCGCTGCAAACAAAAATCTCCGGGTTCTCATAGTCTCCTACTTTATTGCTGTAGCGCGGATCATAATAATGCTCCATTAACAGTCTAATAAGGGGCAAATAATCTCTTTCTTCCACACATCTTAGAAGCTCCATTTGAATATCAAATGATTTTATTCTCTTAATAATCATCTTTAAAGCAAGCTCAACACGTTCATGAAAAGCATCTGAGTGCTCATAAGGCTTCACGTACTGCTCATAAATTCGTTCCATTCTTTTTTCGATGGAGGAATAGACGGTAATATGAAGTCCTTTCAATTTTTTCTCGGCTAACTCTGTTGGCTGCACAGCATGTCCAATTCGTTTGCTCTCTCCTTCCATAATGAAATATGGAGAGCCTTTGAGTTTCTTTAAATCTTCAAAAAGAAGAGCATCAAACATCTTTTGGTTATGTGGAGCTTCCCCACCAATCGAGCCAAACACCGAGCCTTTATGATTCGCGTACTTCTCTAAATCGAGCACGGGATATCCTGCCGTTTTTAGATGCTGAAGAATGTCCGTTTTCCCTGTTCCCGTCATCCCGGTAATGACCACTGCTTCATCAGGAATTAAGTCAGAGAGATGCTCTATCACATGCTCACGATAAGCACGGTACCCTCCTTCAATCCTCCTAACATGGAGCCCGGCGAGTGTAGCAAATGTGGCAACAGATTGGCTTCTCATTCCACCTCTCCAGCAGTACACCATGGGCTCGCGACCAGACTCTTCAATCTCCTGAATTCGTGCAAGCATATCAGGAATTTTTGGACTAACAATCTCCATCGCCTTCCATTTGGCTTCCTTTTGCCCTTCTTGCTTATAAAGAGTTCCAATCAATGCCCGCTCTTCATTTGTAAAAAGAGGAATATTGACCGACCCAGGAATATGGCTATCAGCGAACTCACCTGGTGACCGTACATCGATCGTCGTATAGCGATGCTTATTTTCTAAAAACTTTTCAACTGAACAGTCTCTAATCATGTCTTCCTCCACCTTTAAGTTTCAAAAGAGGCTCCCCATCCGGAAGCCTCTCACTTGTTACATTTTTTCAGGAGCGGAAACTCCGATTAATTTCAGTGCATTCTTTAACGTCGTTTGCACCGCTTTAATTAATGAAAGGCGTGCCTTTGTGCGCTCCACGTTTTCCGCATCCAATACTTTTTCCGCATTGTAAAAGCTATGGAAAGTTGAAGCAAGTTCATAAATATAGTTCGTCACTCGGTGTGGCATGCGTTTCTGAGCGGCTTCTGCCACTGCTAAAGGAAACTCACCAAGCTTTTTAAGCACTTCAATTTCCTTCTCAGCGCCGATTAAAGAGAAATCAGCGTTCGTATCATACGTGAACCCATTCTCTTCCCCTTGACGAAGGATGCTGCAAATACGAGCATGTGCATATTGCGCGTAGTATACTGGATTTTCATTGGATTGTGATACAGCTAAGTCCAGGTCAAAGTCCATATGCGTATCTGCACTTCTCATTGCGAAGAAGTAACGAGTCGCATCTAATCCTACCTCTTCAACAAGATCACGCATCGTAACCGCTTTTCCGGTCCGCTTACTCATCTTCATCTTTTCACCGTTTTTGTACAGGTGAACAAGCTGGATGATTTCGACCTCAAGTACATCTTTTCCATACCCTAATGCTTCGATCGCTGCTTTCATTCTAGGAATATACCCGTGGTGATCGGCACCCCATATATTAATAAGCTTTTCAAAGCCGCGATCAAGCTTATTTTTATGATAAGCGATGTCAGGTGTTAAGTAGGTGTAAGAACCATCCTGCTTAATAAGCACGCGGTCTTTGTCATCTCCTAGATCTGTCGAGCGGAACCAAGTGGCTCCATCTTCTTCGTAAATATAGCCATTTTCACGAAGTTTGTCTAAAGCTACATCAATTTTTCCATCTCCATAAAGAGAGGTTTCAGAGTACCACACATCAAATGGCACGCGGAAGTCCTCAAGATCCTGCTTCAGCTTGGCCATTTCCTCTTTTAACCCGTAGCTACGGAAAAAGTCAAAGCGCTCTTTCTCATCCATATTTACGAACTTGTCACCATACTCCTCAGCCAAACGCTTACCGATTCCAATGATATCTTCCCCATGGTAACCATCAGCCGGCATCTCTTTTTCCATACCAAGCGCTTGGAAGTAACGTGCTTCAACCGATAATGCCAGATTATTAATTTGGTTTCCTGCATCGTTAATATAGTATTCACGCGACACATCGTAACCCGCTTTTGCAAGCACATTACAAAGAGAATCCCCAACAGCCGCTCCACGAGCATGTCCAAGGTGAAGATCTCCTGTTGGATTCGCAGACACAAATTCGACCTGAATTTTTTGTCCATTTCCTACCGTAGTTTCTCCGTATTTTTCACCAGCTGTAAGAATCGTTGGAATAAGATCTGTTAAGTAATTATTGTTCATGTAAAAATTGATAAATCCAGGACCAGCGATATCAATCTTTTCAATGGATGCCTTTGATTGATCAAAGTTTGCCACAAGTGCCTCCGCAATCGCACGAGGTGCTTTCTTTGCCACTCTCGCTAACTGCATCGCCATATTGGTCGAGTAGTCCCCATTTGCTTTATCCTTTGGTGTTTCTAAAATTACATCTGGAAGCTGCTCCTCTGTTGCTAACTCTGCTTTTATCACTGCCGCTCTTATTTCTTCTTTAAGCTTCAATTGTACCTGTTCAACGATATTCAACGTTTTTCCTCCTCAAACACGATTTGCAATTTGTATGTACCTGCTTTTGAGCCTTGTATCAAAAGATCGTATAAAACCTCAATCGTTCCTATACTATTCTCACTGTTCCATCTATGCTGAAGTTCTTTTGTATCTGTGATCATTAGCAGCTCTCCAAATGGAGTGGTATAGCTGCCACGATGCTGCTTCTTTTCTTCTAACAGCATTCGCATTTTCACCGAGCCACTTCTCATCAGAAGAATTCCATCCTCTGTGAGCTTCATCGTAGTCTTCATCGGCCCCTCTTCTGTACTTTCCTCGTATTGAAGGTAGCCGCTCGCATTCTTTACATAGTATCGACCAAAAGTTGTGAGTTCAAAAGTTTCCTTTTCCCCACCATTTTCAATCATAGTATGTACCTTAATTTTTACGGTAATTTGATCCGCTGGTTGAATCGGCAACGGCCATACACTTCCTTTTATCATTGCATTCTCTATAACTTAATAATTATAAAGATTTTAGAGGGGGAGCGCAAGGTGTGATGCTACTATTTGAGTGGTTGTATGCCTCTTATGACCTTATTGGAGGGGTCGCACCTTGTTTTCATGTCATAACTTTGTTTTTATGACATATGTAAACCTTGTTTTTAGTCTATGTAAGGTCATAAAAAGAGCTTTATGACTTTAATACAATGCTATTTTTCCTGTTACAGGTCATAACTAGCTTTTTAGGGGTTTTAATGAGTGGCTTTTTGGCAATTCGTTTTTCCTCATTTGCCTGTGCCCACACGTTAAGTTCCCATGAGAACACTTTTGCTACCCCGAGCGGGAACCTAACCCCTACTTCGATTCCCGCTCGCGCTCTTTTCCAGCCCACACGGGAACCTAACCTCTACTTTGATTCCCCCTCGCACTCTTTTCCAGCCCATACGGGAACCTAACCTCTACTTTGATTCCCGCTCGCACTTTTTTCCAGCCCATACGGGAACCTAACTCCCTCTTCACTTCCCAAAAACACCCTTTTCTCTTCTTAGTAATCACCTGAAACACCTCATAAAAAAACACCCGCCAAATCCTGGCAGGTGCACAACTTCATCCTTATTTCACCCATCCAAGAATCATTTCGCGGATGAGTTTGCTTGCTGTGTTTGCTGTTTGTTCAGAGTGGTCGTAAATTGGAGCTACTTCTACTAAGTCTGCTCCCACTACATTCACTTCCGAGCGTGCAATTTCGTGAATAGAAGCTAATAGCTCTCTAGAAGTAATTCCACCTGCATCAACGGTTCCTGTTCCTGGTGCATGTGCTGGGTCAAGAACGTCGATATCAATCGTCACATACACGGGACGTCCTGCTAATGTTGGCAATACTTTCTTCAAAGGCTCAAGTACTTCGAACGGAGAAATATGCATGCCGACTTCCTTCGCCCATTGGAATTCTTCCTTCATGCCGCTACGGATCCCAAATGAATACACATTTTGTGGTCCGATTAAGTCTGCTACCTTACGAATCGGTGTCGAGTGAGATAATGGCTCTCCCTCATAGTTCTCACGAAGGTCTGTGTGTGCATCCATATGTATGATGGCTAAATCCGGATACTTTTTTACCATCGCTTTAAAAACGGGCCAAGAAACTAAATGTTCTCCACCCATACCAAGTGGGAATTTCCCTGCATCAAGAACCTGATCCACGAACTCTTCAATCATATCTAAACTACGCTGTGGATTTCCGAATGGAAGTGGAATATCACCTGCATCATAGTATTTCACATCTTCTAGCTCACGGTCTAAGTACAAGCTGTATTCTTCTAAACCTATAGATACCTCACGAATACGCGCTGGACCAAAACGAGATCCTGGGCGGTAACTTACTGTCCAGTCCATTGGCATTCCGTACAATACCGCTTTACTTTCCTCAAAGCTTGGATGGCTTTTAATAAACACATTACCTGAGTATGCTTCATCAAAACGCATTTTGTTTCCTCCTTTAAATTAAGAGGGGGTCAGTTTCATATCCGCCAGCTGGTGTTACTACGTAACAAAGGCTTCCTTCAGGCGGAAACTGCCCCCACAATCTAATTCTTTCACAGTAAAAAACGGAGAGAATCTCCCCCCGTCTTATTTATTATTAGCCTTCAATTAAATCTTTAACAAACTTCGGTAGCACGAATGCTGCATTGTGAAGCTCTTTTGTGTAATACTTGGTATCAATATCATGGAAACGTTCTTCAGCTACTTCAAGTGGATCATGCTTCTTTGATCCTAACGTGAATGCCCACATTCCGCTTGGGTATGTTGGGATGTTTGCGATGTAAAGGCGAGTGATCGGGAAGATTTCCTTTACGTCTTTTTGTACAGAACGAATTAAGTCTGCTTTGAACCAAGGGTTATCTGATTGAGCAACAAAGATTCCATCTTCTTTTAACGCCTTAGAGATTCCTGCATAGAAACCTTTTGTAAATAGGTTTACTGCTGGACCAACTGGCTCAGTTGAGTCTACCATGATCACATCGTATACGTTTTCTGCAGTAGCTATGTGCATAAAACCATCATCCACTTTAACTTCTACGCGTGGATCGTCTAGCTGTCCTGCGATCTCTGGAAGGTACTTTTTAGAGTACTCAATTACTTTTCCGTCGATTTCAACAAGTGTTGCTTTTTTCACGCTTGGGTGTTTTAGCACTTCACGAATAACTCCACCGTCTCCGCCTCCAACAACTAGTACGTTTTCTGGATTTGGGTGAGTGAATAATGGAATATGAGCAACCATTTCGTGGTACACGAACTCATCTTTAATAGACGTCATGACCATGTCATCTAAAAGAAGCATATTGCCCCATTCTTCTGTTTCTACCATATCTAACTTTTGAAAGTCTGTTTGCTCCGTATGTAATGTGCGCTTTACCTTCATTGTAATACCAAAATTCTCAGTTTGCTTTTCCGTAAACCAAAGTCCCATTTACGCCATCCTTCCTTATTTAAAAAATATCTATCGGTTTCAATACTAATTTCCTGTATTGTTATTCTTCCCCAAAAAAACTCAAACATGAGAAAAAGTATAGATGAATCTAGCAAAATTGCAAGAAAAAAATTCTTTTTTTAATAGATAGGCGTTTAAAACAGCCTCTTTCTTTTCATACTAGTAAGAAAGATGGAAAAACAGGAAAAATCTATCTGAAGTTGAGGTGTCAATCCTTGGAGGTTATTACGGATCAGCGGTTTAGAAGAACGATGAAATACATACGTGCCTTACTCATTCTTGGATCAATCGGTCTTGGTTTACTTGTTTTAGTAGTGACCGGTGTTCTTATATACGCCAAGGTGCAGGGCCCTCCTCCTCTTGCCGTGCCTCAATCATCTCTCTATTACTCGGATGATGGGCAGGTCATCGGTGAAAGCAATAATGGAGAAAAAAGATACTGGGTAGGAATTGATGAAATTTCCCCTCATTTAATTGGAGCAACCGTGGCGATAGAGGACCGATCCTTTTACAAGCATAACGGATTTGATTTTAAACGAATTGCTGGTGCTGCTCTTGCTGACATCAAGGCAATGGCCAAAGTTCAAGGTGCAAGCACGATTAGTCAGCAGTATGCCCGAAATTTATTTCTTGAGCATGAAAAAACGTGGAAGCGTAAGCTACTAGAAGCTCTGTACACGATTCGAATCGAAATGAATTATACGAAAAATGAGATTCTCGAAGGTTACTTAAATACGATCTATTATGGAAAAGGAGCATATGGCATTCAAGCAGCGAGTCAATATTATTTAGGTAAAAATGCCGCTGACTTGACGCTAGCTGAAGCTTCTATGCTAGCTGGAATTCCAAAAGGACCGAGCATCTACTCTCCTCTTATTTCGGAGGAAAATGCAAAGAGCCGTCAAAAAATTATTTTGGATTCGATGGTAAAAAGTAAATATATTACTGAATCCGATGCAAACGCAGCTATTCATGAAACCTTATCCTTCATTGGTGAGCACTCCCATGCGGTGACACAAATTGCCCCGTATTTTCAGGATGCCGTCAAGCAAGCATTAAAAAATGATTTAGGTTTGGATGACCGAACAATTGAGCTTGGTGGACTTCATGTGTACACGACACTTGATACCGAACAGCAGGAGTTAGCAGAGAAAAATGTTTCTACCCATATGGCAAAGGAATCTGAATTGCAGGTAGCACTCGTGTCGATGAATCCGAAAAACGGGTATGTTAAGGCAATGGTTGGTGGAAGAGATTATGTGGAAAGCCCGTTCAACCGTGCAGTTCAAGCGGTTCGTCAACCAGGATCTACCATCAAACCACTTCTTTACTATGCGGCGATATCACAAGGATTTACGCCCGCTTCATTAGTGAGAAGCGAAATGACGACCTTCCGTTTTGACGATAACCGAGCGGAGTATACACCACATAATTTTAATAATAAGTACGCAGGGAAAGAAATCACGATGGCACAAGCGCTCGCCCTTTCCGATAATGTGTATGCGGTTAAAACACATTTATTTTTAGGCGAAGAAACACTCGTAAAAACAGCCAAGCAATTTGGAATTACAACTCCGATGGAAAAAGTACCGTCATTAGCACTTGGGACCAGTGGGGTAAAGGTGATTGATATGGCCAATGCCTATAGCTTGTTTGCTAACGGTGGGAAAAAAGTAAAACCAGTTCTTATTAAGAGAGTGGAAGACCATCGAGGGGAAGTCATTTACGAGTATGAAAAGGAAAATGAGCGTGTGTTGAAACCTGAGGAAGCGTTCGTTATGACTCATATGATGACAGGAATGTTTGATAAAAAGCTCGATGGATATTCCAATGTAACCGGTAGCTCGATGATCAATGATATGACTCGAATTTATGCTGGAAAGTCTGGTTCCACTGATTCTGATAGCTGGATGGTCGGTTTTTCCCCTCAGCTCGTGACCGCGGTATGGACCGGTTATGACCAAGGAAATCCGATTGAAATCGTTGCCGAGAAATCGTACGCGAAAAAAATTTGGGTCAACTATATGGAGGACGCATTAGCTGACGAGCCGATCAAAAACTTCAAAGCCCCTAAAGGAACCGTTGGAGTATATATTGACCCTGAAAGTGGCCTTCTAGCAACCGATGACTGTCCAATCAAACGACTCACCTATTTTATTGCAGGCACAGAACCAACCAAGCACTGCATCGATCATCTTGATCATGATGCCGAAAAGCCAACTGAAAAGAAAAAAGAAGAAAAGAAAGAGAAAAAGACGTGGTATAAGAGGATTTTTGATTGGAGCTAACCACCCATTCACTATTCAAATATACAAAAAAGCCCCGAGTCACATGTACTCGGGGCTTTTTCTGTCCTAGTGCTATAGCGTGTTATCGCTGTTTAAAGTTTACTTTTTTTAACGGAAAACGGCAAGTATTTCCTAACAATTTGTTAAAAAAACCTTTTTGGAATAATTTCCTATCCTTGAAGATCTGTCTTCAATTTCTCTTCCGATCTTTCCCACATACCCGCATCATGATTTTTCAGAAAATCAGTTAGAATTCCTTTTGAACGACTATCCATATGATCGACGATGATCTGACGTTTAATCGACTTATCCATGCGATTCACATGCTCAGGTAGTGACTTATAGCCACGACGAATTTCACGGTCCACGGTCATTTCGCAAGCCGTCACACCCGCATAATAAGGTCCTTCCTGCTTTCGGTCAATTGTGACCCAAACCAACCAGTAAGGCTTGGCGTTTGGAACTTCTTCCTTTGTTTTTAAAAACTTAATCCCTTTTTCCACCACACTTCTTGCGTGCATGGCGCCAACATCAATGATTGCTTCCCCGGCATCCACATCAATAATAACCGGTGAAACATTATCTAAGGTGAGAGCTCCAACACCAAATCCTCCATGCCCTTCGGTTGGATCACTTTTAATAATATTAAAACCAATACTTTTCTTCTTTTTTTCTTCCATAAAAATGAACGCCTCCTACAAAAATAACTGATAAAAGAACTGATCTAAAGTCGAAAGAATCGACGGAACGACTGTCGAATACAGTGGGTCAATCGTATATTGATCAAGTGGAGTAATAACTAAAATAAGAAAGATTAGTGCTCCATATTGCTCATACTGTGTCATTTTAGCCCGTACATTCACCGGTACGAGGTCTTCAATAATTCGGTAGCCATCTAACGGTGGGAACGGCAGCAGATTAAACACAAATAAAGCAACATTTAAATACAAAAATATATTAAGAAACTCAAACACGTATGAGGGTAGAGTTTCCACCGCACCAGTAGCCACCAATCCATACAATAACACAAAGCCAAGAACGGATAGCATTAGATTACTAAGGGGCCCTGCTATTGATACAAGAATACTTGCTAACCGAGGATTTTTAAAGAAAAAGCGATTGACTGGAACAGGTCTTGCCCAACCGAAGCCTATAATAAAAATTAACAATGTGCCAAAGGGGTCCAAGTGCTTCATCGGATTTAGAGTTAGTCTGCCCTGATTTTTCGCCGTATCATCCCCAAACTTATAGGCCACCCACGCATGGGCAAATTCATGGACAGAAAACGCTACGATCAACGTAATAACCACGTATGGAATCATTTCTATATCAAAAGCTAAAAACCTAGATAATTGCTCCAACACGTCAACTCCTTTTCGAAGACTCTACTTAGCCAAATTATACATGAAATATAGGATAAATGGAAAAATGAGTATTCCTTTCTCACGTTTGGAACATTATGATTAGGTTAAGAAGAACTTACATATCTCTCAAGGAGGCAATCATCATGCCATACGTAACCGTAAAAATGCTAGAAGGCCGTACTGACGACCAAAAGAAAGCTCTTGTGGAAAAAGTAACCGCTGCTGTCGTGGAAACAACGGGAGCACCTGCTAAGAAAGTCGTTGTATTCATTGATGAAATGACGAAAAATAATTATGGGATTGCTGGAAAAAGGCTGTCTGACGAGTAAAATTAGTTTTTGGGTGTCGGTTGTTATGCATTCTCTTCGCTGGTATTCCTATTGGAATACAGGCTCGATTCTGCATAACAACCGACAACATATTTTTTACAAAAGAGGCTTGGACATAAAAAGTCCAAGCCTCTCTTTTATACAGGGACCACTTTCCCCTTTAATGCTTCAATATATTCATACGCCTGCTTAATTTCGTCTTCGGTGTATTTTTGCTTGCTCTTTAGAGTAAAGATTTTTTCCTTTACTTCCTCTACTTCTAAATCGTCAAAGAAAAGTACGGTTGATACGAGTTCTAGAAACCTAGCATTCTGGCTATTCATGTCGGTTAAACAATCCTCTAAAGCCGGAAGTTCCACTAGGTTCATATTTAAAAATTCCATACCCTCATCTGTTAAGGAGTAGCGGTACTGCATGTAACCGCCCTTTTTCTCCTTCACCTCGTTAAGAAAGCCCATATTGCATAGCTCTTCTACACGAAGGGTCAACTCTTCGGAGTAAGGTCCATAAAAGTGAAACTGAAACCTCTCTTGGAAAGGAAAATCTACTTTTTTCGCTATATAAATCATTTTTTGCAGTTTTTTCCGACCAACAATTTCCCCTGCCGCTGCAAAAGCTTGCATTATTTTGGCATGATCCTTTAACAATGAGACCCTCTCCTACTTCTATATTTATATCAAGCACCTATCTCATAGGTCTAGTAAGTTGCGAATTTGCTTTTTAATGTTCTTTTTAGATGAATCGTCCTTTAAAAGATCTGCAGGGAAATACAACTTATGGTCTGTTCTTCTTTTCCCTGAAATGGCATCAACGATCTGAGATTCTCTTGAAAGCTCTCTTACTTCTCCATTTTTCATAAGAAGTTGAATCGGCAGGCGCTCTTCTTCCTCACCTGGTCGATAAAAGTCGTATGGTAAGTCTGACGAGGAATCAACGACTAAATAATACTCCGGGTCAAGACCCGCCTTAGCAAATAAGGTAGAAAGCTCGCTTAGCTTCTTATATTCTTTCGCTGGGTCAAACTCCACATATTTAAACAAATTTCGATCCATAAAACGGACACACAGGTCACGCAAGATCAAATCCTCTTCCTCTTCCCACATTTGGAAGTAATAGAGAATAACGGCTTCATCTAATTTCAAATAGTCATAAAGGGTAATATTTTCAGCAAATACAGAATAAAAGTGAATCGGTTCGTGCTTAAATTGGTAGCCTTTTTGGTACAAATGCTTGGCACGGTGGAGAATCTTGGTCAAAATGACCTCTGCACTACGAGTAACAGGATGGAAGTACACCTGCCAATACATTTGGTATCGACTCATGATGTAGTCTTCCACTGCATGCATACCACTTTGCTTGATCACGACTTGATCTTCTTTTGGCCGCATCACGCGTAGAATCCGTTCCATATCAAAATGCCCATAGCTCACACCTGTAAAGTACGCATCACGCTGTAAATAATCCATACGATCCGCGTCAATCTGGCTAGAAATCAAGCTAATCACGAGCTTGTTCGGTGAGGTTTTGGCGATCACCTCAGCGACCATCTTCGGGAAATCCTTGCTTACCTTTGTAAGAACCCTATTTACTTCTGTGTTGCCAAGAATAATCTTTTGTGTAAAAGCTTCATGATCGAGGTCGAATACTTTTTCAAACGAATGCGAAAAGGGACCATGTCCGAGGTCGTGAAGGAGTGCAGCACAAAGTGAAAGCAAACGCTGCTCACTGTTCCACTCCGGTCGTCCATCAAATACATCATCAATAATGCGACGAATGATTTCATAGACTCCGAGCGAATGGTTAAAACGGCTATGCTCTGCCCCGTGAAATGTAAGATATGTCGTTCCAAGCTGCTTAATCCGGCGTAGACGTTGGAATTCCTTCGTACCAATCAAATCCCAAATCACACGGTCTCTCACATGTACATAACGATGAACGGGATCTTTAAAAACCTTTTCCTCCACTAGCTTTTCCTGTGAATATGCCACTGTAGAATCCCTCTTCCTATCTATCTTTAAACTATTATAACTTGATTCATTCTACAATTCACCCTAAAAAAGGAAAAAATCTACAGAATTTCGACAAATTTAGAAGACAATATTCAACCTTTTTCTCCCCAACTCGGGTAGTAACATGTCTGATGGGCTGCATTCTCTTCGCTGGTATTTCTATCGAAATAAAGGCTCGATTTTGCATCCCATCAGACAAATAATCAAAGAAAAAACCACCTATCTTCCGTACCAATAGGTGATTTTATTTTTTCAGCTTCTTATTAATTTTATCCATTAATTCTTCTTCTGTTAGCGCAGAAAGGGGACGGTTATTCACGAATGCGAATGTTTTCTTTCTCCCTGGTCCGCAGTATGATTGGCAGCCAATTTCAATCGTTGCCTCAGGATCCATATCCTTTAGTCGAGGAATCAACGTTTTTAAATTTACGGCCTGACAATCGTCACACACACGAAATTCATTTGCCATCTATATTACAACCCTTTCTTCGGTGCAAACTAAGCCAAGTAAACTCTTTTTAATAATCTAAACGGTATTTTACCGTTTCTTTTCTCCTAATGCAAGCTGTAATCCTTAGCCGAATATCCATAAAAAACCTGTCTATCTAGTCAAATCTTAAATATTTTCGAAAAAAACTCTACTATCCTTGCAATCAATTTGTATAAAACCAGCCGCATGTGGTCATGCTTTAACTAAGAACTTGAAAATGTATTCTGGTTAGGGAGTTGAGTAGAATGAAAGTTAGACAAGATGCATGGACAGATGAAAATGACTTATTACTAGCTGAAACCGTTTTACGACATGTTAGAGAAGGAAGCACACAGCTAAATGCATTTGAAGAGGTTGGGGACAAGCTTAATCGTACCTCTGCAGCATGTGGTTTCCGCTGGAATGCCGTTGTAAGGCATCGCTACGAAAAAGCATTACAATTAGCTAAAAAGCAACGAAAGCAGCGTCAAAGAATACTAGGAAAAGACCAGGGTGGGAAAAAGAAACTATTATACTCACCACCAGTTCCAACACTAGAAGAAGTTGGCCCAATTGCAGCAGCTGAAGTAGAAACTTATGAAGTACCAAATTTCTCAGAAGAAATGGCTATTGAGCCAGCAGAGATCGCTCAAAGCGTTACACAAGTGGCCTTACCAAGCCCGGTCGCATCACAAACGCAAGCTCCAAGAGACATGAATATGGAAACGGTAATCTCGTATCTACGATCACTAGGTGGGTCTAATATTCAAGTGGATATTTTAAAAAGTGAGAATGAGAGACTGAAGCGCGAAATCGCTTCATTGAAGAGACGTAATGAAGAGCTAGAAGGAAAAATTAATCATCTTGAGCAAAATACAGAAATCATCCAGGAAGATTACGAGACATTAATGAAAATCATGAATCGCGCTCGTAAACTAGTGGTGTTAGAGGAAGAAGAAGACCGCCCAGCCACTAAATTCAAAATGGACCGAAATGGAAATCTCGAAAAGATTGCTGAGTAGAAAATAGATATATTTTGGGAGAGTAGGCAATAATATCT
The DNA here is from genome assembly GCF_042433785.1 of Robertmurraya beringensis. Taxonomy (NCBI): domain Bacteria; kingdom Bacillati; phylum Bacillota; class Bacilli; order Caryophanales; family Bacillaceae; genus Robertmurraya; species Robertmurraya beringensis. Next base: position 213,872 of record NZ_JBHLUU010000032.1, read on the forward strand.
CTTAGTTGAAAAGCCGTACCTTTATTGGGTACGGCTTTTGTACTTCTCTTATTCATTCGCCTCAACTAAAAATTTATCATTCCGCTCCACGACTCTTAAGACATACGAATCAAGCATTTGCAATTCTTCTTCCGTTAACACGCCCGCTTGCAAGATCCCTGCCTTCTTTTTCAAGGTGAGCAATAGCCTTAGCATTACATCTTGAACCGTAAGTGAAACCCCAAACAATTCAGATAAAGAAGCCATAACCCTTGGCTTTATTTTTGGATAAGAGAATTTCGTCTCTTCCCCCTTAGTAGCTCGATTATAAAACTCTTGAATAACCTTGGCACGTTCGCTTCCACTTCCCGTTACACAAAGGTAGATTTGAACCGCCACACCGCCTCGCAAACGCCGCTGTGAGATTCCAGCAAACTTTTTTCCATCAATGCTTAAGTCATAGCTTCCCGGACAATATGATCCTACAATTTCTCGAGCCTCAATCGAGCGTTCAAAATCAGCAAACATCTCTTGAATAAGCGTCCACATCGCATCGTATCCGCGATTGATATCAATTCCCTTTTCCTGTTCTGGGAGAATAATTGATAGATTGAGAACTCCCTCGTCGAGGACAACAGCTAATCCACCTGAGTTCCGAACGATATACTCGTAGTTTCGACCTTTCAAGTACTGTAATCCATCACTTATATAAGGCAATCTAGTATCTTGGATTCCAAGTACAATGGTATCAGCATGAACCCAAGCCCGAACCGTCGCTGGTGCTCCCTTGGTACCAATCGAGGCGCAGAGCGTATCATCATACCCAAACGAATGAAGAGCACTCATATGAAGTCCCGTACTTGATTGATCAATAATTCGCCAGGTAGGCTGGTTTAATAGTTTCTGCGCTTCTTCCATCGTTTCCGTCTCCTCGTGTTTTCTTGCCTTTATTTTACCATAGAAAAGAGCCAGTTAAAGAGAACTGGCTCACTAGTAATTATTGACTTAATGCTTGAGCAGCTGTGATAAGTGACAGCTTGTATACATCTTCCTCGTTACAACCGCGAGAAAGATCGTTCACAGGGCGGTTTAAGCCTTGTAAAATAGGTCCAACTGCTTCAAAATTTCCTAAACGCTGAGCAATTTTGTAACCAATATTACCAGCTTCTAAGCTTGGGAAAACAAATACGTTCGCATCCCCTTGAATCACTGAGTCTGGAGCTTTTTTCTTTGCAACAGAAGGAACAAATGCAGCATCAAATTGGAACTCTCCATCTAATACAAGAAGAGGATCTCTAAGCTTTGCTTCTTGAACAGCAGCAGATACCTTTTCCGTTTCTGGAGATTTCGCAGAACCCTTTGTTGAGAAGCTAAGCATCGCCACTCTCGGCTCGATATCAAACATTCTTGCTGTTTTTGCACTTTCTACAGCGATTTCAGCTAAGTCTTGTGCATCTGGAGCAATATTGATTGCACAATCAGCAAACACATACTTTTCCTCTTCGCGTACCATAACAAATACACCTGATGTTTTACGAACGCCTTCTTTTGTTTTGATGATTTGAAGCGCAGGTCTTACCGTATCAGCTGTTGAATGGGCTGCACCACTTACTAGTCCATCAGCTTTGTTTGAATAAACAAGCATCGTTCCAAAGTAATTTTCATCAAGTAAAATCTTGCGTGCATCCTCTTCCGTTACTTTCCCTTTTCTTCTTTCAATAAAGGATGCCACTAACTCATCCATCATTGCAAATTGACTTGGATCGTAGATTTCAGCCTTCTCTAAAGACACGCCTAATTCTTTTGCCTTTGATTCAATTGCTTCTATATTTCCTATTAAAATAGGCGTTAAAACATTCTCTTCAGCTAAACGTCCAGCTGCATTAATAATTCTTTCGTCTAAACCTTCAGGAAAAACGATTTTAATGTTTTGTCCACTTACTTTTTCCTTCAGTCCTGTAAATAGGTCGCTCATGACGAATCCTCCCTTATGTACTATACCTTTAGCATACGCTTACCACATAAAATTTCAACCGTTTCACAGATTGTTACCGTTTCCACATAAAAAGTTTTTGTTTTCTGAATAATCCACAAAAACCCTTATCTTCTTTACTATCTGCCATTCTCATTAAAAATATCCTTTTTTAATTAACCATAGTGAAAATTCAGGTTTTATTCACACGTTTACTGGTGAAACTATGGTATAGTATGTTTTGTACATTATAATAATTCTAATGAGGAGTGAAACAAATGGCAGAAGCAGCACAAACCCTTGATGGCTGGTATTGTTTACATGACTTCCGTACAATTAACTGGAGTGCTTGGAAATTACTATCAAGCGACGACAGACAAACCGCGATTCATGAATTTTTAGGTTTAGTAGAAAAATGGAATGCCACTCAAGATAAGAAAGAAGGCAGCCATGCTTTATATACAATTGTTGGTCAAAAAGCTGATTTTATGATGATGATTTTACGTCCAACGATGGAAGAATTAAATGAAATCGAAACAGAATTCAATAAGACGATGCTTGCTGAATATACCATTCCAGCTCATTCTTACGTGTCTGTAGTAGAGCTAAGCAACTATCTTCCAGCTGATCAGGACCCTTATCAAAGCCCTGAAATCCTTGCTCGTTTGTATCCAACTCTACCAAAAGCAAAGCATGTGTGCTTCTATCCAATGGACAAGCGTCGCCAAGGAAATGACAACTGGTACATGCTACCGATGGAAGAACGCCGTTCCATGATGCGCAGTCACGGGATGATTGGTAGACGGTATGCAGGAAAAGTAAAGCAGATCATTACCGGATCTGTTGGCTTTGACGATTACGAATGGGGAGTAACACTCTTCTCAGATGAAGCTTTACAATTTAAAAAGCTCGTGTACGAAATGCGCTTTGATGAAGTGAGTGCACGTTACGGTGAATTTGGTGCCTTCTTTATAGGAAATTTACTAGAAATTGATCGTCTACATAGCTTCTTACACGTAAACTAAGCATTTATGAACCCTCTAGCTTTTGCTAGGGGGTTTTTTCTATTTCCTAGGAATAAAAGAATTTCCCTTCACATACGAATGAATTAGTGAGCTGTTCCTTTATTTGACCCTTTCATCTCACCACAGAAGGTACAACACGAAGAGAGGTGAAATTCATGGGTGTGATCCCTTACACAGAAGAGCATGTAAAGCTTTTGGCCCGATTAATTCGAGCAGAAGCGGAAGGCGAAGGAAATTTAGGTATGCTGTTAGTTGGAAATGTTGGTGTGAACAGAGTAAGAGGACAGTGTCTGGATTTTAAAGACATTCGTGACATACAAAAAATGGTCTTTCAGCGTCCGGGTGGATTTGAAGCAACCGTCAAAGGTTACTTTTACCAAGCTGCAAGAAAAAATGAGATAAAGCTTGCAAGACGTGTAATAAAAGGGGAGCGATTTCATCCCGCTTCAAATGCTCTTTGGTTTTTTAGACCATCGGGCCCTTGTCCCGCTCAGTGGTATAACCAGTGGAACACAGGTCGTTTTAAGGCACACTGCTTCTTCAGTCCATCCCAGCAGGATTGTCCAAAAGTATATTAAATACGATTACTAATTGGAGGGATTTCTTTGTCACAAAATTATGATCCAAATGCTTTCTACAGACAAACAGGGTACCAACAACCTTATTTTGGAGCCCCCATCCAGCCAAGTGCACCAAAATATCCGCCAGCAGGCCAAGTAGCCGGCGCTGGCACCGGTGCGCCTACATACGGTGCACCCCAAGCATATCCTACTATGCCAGCGGGCTCAACACTTCCACCTGCTGGAGCTGTTCCAGGTTACACAGGCGCCTTTAACGCGCCATCAGCTGGTCCTCAAGTGCCAGGTATGCTGCCGCTAGAGGAATCGTATATTGAAAACATCTTCCGCCTAAACAAAGGAAAGCTAACTACTGTGTACACCAATTTTGACGGAAATGATGAGGGCTTAGCAAGAACCTTTAAAGGAATTATTGAAGCTGCTGGGCGGGATCACTTAATCTTAAGCGATCCACAAACCGGCATGAGATACTTAATTCCAATGGTGTATTTCGCCTATGCAACCTTTGATGAGGAACTTGAGTATGACTATCCTGGTTATGTTCCCGGATTAGCTTCTTATCCTCCTCGCTAATAACGCATAAAAACAGGAGCATCCTTCAATAGCAGGATGCTCCTTGTTGTTTACAAATATTTTACTGCTGCTACGATGATTAAAATCCATGCAGCTAAAAACGCCAAGCCCCCTAGTGGTGTAATCGCACCAAGGATGCTAATTTTCGTTAAAGTCATAACGTACAAGCTTCCTGAAAAAAGAATGATACCAATTAACATCATCCAGCCTGACCAAGATAAAAGCGCATTTGCCGGCAAACGTCCAAGCAATACACCCACAATTAGTAAGCCAGTAGCATGAAACATTTGATACGTGACTCCGGTTTTCCAAATCTCTAAGTATTTTTGCTCCACTCGACCTTCTAGACCATGTGCCCCGAAGGCCCCCAATGCCACTGCTAAAAATGCATTAATGGCTCCAATGATAATAAATGTTTTCAACCTCTCCACCCCATTATGTTAAAAATCAAACAGTGAATCTCCATTGCTTTCATCGTCTATTTGCAACTTTTTCGGCTGTGTTTGAAGGGGTGAAGGAGTTAGAATTTGCTTTTCGTTTGTTGGAATCACAGGATTCATTCGAGGTAGCTCACGTGTGGTCTCACCCATTTGGCTTTCAAGGACAAGCTCACATAATGTTTTAATCGCTTGAACTCGTTCTCTCACTTGTGAATTCGCCCCACTTGCTTTGGCTGCCAGCAGCTCCTGTTCCATTTTTAAAAGTAGCTTTTGCACACTAATATCCAATTCATTCACCTCAAACCCTCGTCTACCCTATAGTATACGACCTGTTACTGATTTTTCCAAAGAATAGCGTTACTTTTTCTCAAAACGAAGACAAGCCTGTCCCGAAGCCTTCATTACCTCAACCGACGGAAGCTGCCTTGTTTTAAATCCAAATGCTTTACATCCCTTTGGAAAATGAGGATCCCAGGTCACGTAGAAATACTGACACTTAAAGCAGTCCTTTCTTTCCACCTTCATGTAATCCCCTCCTATTTCATTTGATAGACCAATCAATCTCTGTGTAGCCCTTCTCTTTCAGCCAGTCATTTGCCTTTGAAAACGGTCGGCTCCCAAAGAAGCCACGATGAGCAGAAAGTGGGCTTGGATGCGGAGCTTCAATGATATGATGGTGGTCCGAAATCAATCTCTTTTTCTCTTGTGCTGGTTTCCCCCATAGCACAAACACCATCGGTTTCTGTCTCTCACTAAGCTTGGTAATCACTGCATCGGTGAAAATTTCCCAGCCCATTTTTTTATGAGAATGTGCCTGACCCGCTCGAACAGTTAGGACCGTGTTTAACAAAAGAACCCCTTCATCGGCCCATTTTTTTAAATACCCGTGGTTTGGTACGGGTGCGCCAACATCATTCTGTAACTCTTTGAAAATATTTTTTAACGATGGAGGCGTAGGAACACCTGGCAGGACCGAGAAGCTCAGGCCATGAGCTTGCTCTGGGCCGTGATAAGGATCCTGACCAAGTATGACGACCTTCACCTGCTCATACCTTGTGTACTGTAATGCAGAAAAGATGTGCTCTCTTTTCGGATAGACCGTATACTGTTCATACTCCTCTTCAATCATGTGTTCTAGCTTAGTGAAGTATTCCTTTTTAAACTCGTCCCCGATGTAGGACTCCCAGCCATTCCAATTACTCTTCATATGTGATCACCGTTCGATATCCAAGGGCTGAGAAAAACTCCGTAAATGTTTTCTCTGCATTTTGTTCTGCCACCTGAATGAGCCCTTGAGAAATGGCCTCTTCCTTTACAAGCCCCTTGGCCTCCTCTGCGAGCTCGTAAGCCTCATTCCAATTCACTTCATCCCGAAAGATTCCTTCTACAGAAAACACCTGAGCTTGGTCAAAGTCTAGTGTGGGCTCTTGGATAATGGAGGCTTTTGGAAGCTTGATTTCTATTATCTTCTCTTCTTCATTTACATGGAGATTGGATTCAGTAATTCCAGTCAAGTCAACTCCCGCTGTAACCGTACCAGGGATAATTAGAAGGAACTTTCTCTTTGTTCCTGGAAGATTTGTGCTAATATCCTTCCCAAACAGCTGATTGTCCTCTTTTTCAATTACCGCCTTCACGTACGCCTGTGATGACGCTAGGGACGACAAGTCTTTTATTTGCTCTATGAAACTACCCGATTGTACGGTAGCTTGATGGGTCCCTTTTATCGTGAAAATGATTCCGATTATAACTAGAATGGAGAGGACCATTCCCAACAACTTCCATACTATTGATTTCGGAATACCTCTCACTTTTGATTGATTGTGATGGTGTATCTCGTTGAATGCAAGCGAGGCCGCCATTTGTTGCTTCGCTTCCGTAAGCTCCTTCTGCAAGGCCTCTAATTGCGACTGTACCTCTTTCTCGTTCATCTTCACCCTCCTTACAAACTCCTAGAATTTATTATAACGGTTGACGATGGATTTTGTAGAATTTTGCAGAAAGAAGTCGTATAGAAGATATTAGTAGATTAAATATGATGGCTTGTCCTTAATCGAGTGACCAGCAAAAGTAAGTTAAGCGGAGATTTTCCGGTTAAATACAGAATGGAGCTTTTTTCGGGGTAAATAAGGGAAGGATTTCCGCTTATACAAAGCAAAATCTCCTATTTTCGTAGTTTTCGAGCCAATAGTAGGAATTTCTCCGTCTATTTGATCATTTTTTCATAATTATTACTAATTAAGCGGAATTTCTCCGTCTATATATCAGCTCGGGGTGTGCTTAACCCTGATTTGCCAACCGATAAATGCGCGGACCGAATGTAGAAATGTTAATAAATAAAGAAAAGACGTATTCATACGTCTTTTCTTGTGTCTTTTAATAAGTAAGCACTCAAAAATCGTCTCTCCAACTACCAACCTACCCCAACAATCTCTGATAAATTGACCGCGCCTGACTCATATCCTTCGTCCCATGAACAAGCCCCCGACCGTCTTTAAAAAGAACCACACGCTGCTCGTCCATTTCAACCGAAAGCAAATACGGATTTGCCTTCACCACGTACCCCAACCTTACTAGTTGATCCGCTAAGTCCGCTAAATTCAACTCACTTTGTCGTGGAGGGCGAATTTGCACCGTATCACGACCACAAAGGACTGTTGAGCGTGAAAGATTCTCCTTATCGAGATACGGATACTCTCGAAGATCTCCACACGACAAGCATCCCGGGTCCTTTGCTTTTCCCATTTTCATGCTCGTGTATTGATTTCGCCATAAATCAAAGCTCGCAAACGAATCACGAACCGCCTCCCAATCTTCCACCAGAATCTTCAGAACCTCTGCTGATTGATGAGCAATGACCATCTGCACAGCCGGTCCAATGATTCCTCCTGTATCACAGGTCATTCCTTGAATAGGAATTCTTTTCAGCAAACAATTCAAGCAAGGAGTTTTGCCAGGAATGATCGTAAAGCTCATACCAAAGCTTCCTACACATGCACCATAGATCCAAGGGATTTTGTACTTTTGAGAAATATCGTTAATGGCCATTCGCGTTTCAAAATTATCTGTCGCATCCAAGATCAAGTCCACATCCACAACAAGCTCCTCTAAGATGTCAGGCGATGCGTCGCCAACAATCGGCACAATCTCAATCTCGCTGTTTATAGCTCTCAATCTCTTTTCAGCTGCAATTGCCTTCGGAAGCTTCTCTCGAACATCTTCTTCTGTGTACAACTGCTGTCTTTGCAGATTGCTCGCTTCCACATAATCTCGATCCACAATCGTTAGCTTCCCTACACCCGCGCGCGTAAGCACTTCACCATTTCCCGATCCAAGTGCACCAGCACCGATCATCAGCACATGCTTAGATCCTAGCTTGTCCTGTCCACTTTTTCCAATCGGTGAAAAAAGAATTTGCCTCGAGTACCGATCATCCATGCTAAAAACCTCCTTCCTCTGTCCGGCTCAGCTATTCTACTTAGCCCCCACTAACTGGTGGTATAAAAGCAACCACATCTCCATCACTCAACACATCTTCATCACTAGCAAACTCTTCGTTTACAGCTGCCATAACCGAATCCAAATTCACTCCATACTGCTCACTTAGAATCGCTTTAGCCTCTGCAATGGTTTTCCCTGTAAGGTCTACGGATACCGATTCTTCCCCAACCGCATCGCGCAGATGAGCGAAAAACATGACTTTATTCACCTAAATCACTCTCCTCTGGTTTTCCTTTTGGATAAGCAACCGTTTCAAGTTGATTTCCGATCCATTCTTCTCCGTCTTCCCAATGCTCTTTTTTCCAAATAGGAACAATCTCCTTGATTCGCTCAATAGCATAACGATTGGCTTCATACGCATCGGCACGATGTGGGGTAGATACAGCAATGACAACAGCTATATCCGTAATTTCAAGCTTCCCCACTCGATGCGAGATCGCCACCTTTGCTCCCGACCAGCGCTCTTCGATTTCACGTCCAATTTGCTCCAACTTTTTCACAGCCATGCTCTCATACGCTTCATAAATTAAATATAAAGTCTTTTTACCTGCGGTTAGCTCTCTTACCGTTCCAATAAACGTTGTAATGGCTCCCGCTTCCCTTTGAACGACTTTGTCAATAATCGATTGCGTATCAAGGGGCTCTTTGGATATTTCAAAATTCATGTCTGCACCAACTTCCGTTCTATCTTGTCTTTAAGATTGTATCATATCCCTACGTTCTTCTCATAAAAACGAGGCTCCATCACGATCCAGCTTTTTCGCTTTTTCATACTCTATCTGATCATTCATATTAAAAACAGCGGTATCCTCCACATGGATGCCCTCTCTTCTTAAAATATCTTCTGAAATATACCTCACCTTAAGTTTCTGAAGTAGACTCATGATACGAAGCTCGTTCCTCTCTAAAGACTGAGAAACCGCTTGTAATGCATCCTTTCGATACGCACCAAACAAAGGATGCATTCGACCTTCAAGCTTTGGTATGGCTGCTTGGTAGTCTTCTAACTCCTCTAGTAAAAAATCCCCCAGGCTTGAAGAGATAAACGGCATATCACAGGCCACTATTAAATTTTCCTCGGACCTGGAAGCTTTAAGCCCTGCTTGTATTCCGGCAAGGGGACCTTTCCCCTTTTCCTCGTCTTCAACCATCGGTATGTTCAAATATTCATACGTTTGAAACGTGTTGGTGACGATGAGAAGTTCATCCGTGATTTTTTCAAGTTCGTTTGTAATTCTGTCGATGACCCGTACACCGTCTATCATCATCAATGCCTTGTTTTGTCCCATACGACTTGATTGTCCACCTGCTAAAATAATCCCTGTTCTACTCAGGCTCATCGTCCACCTTTCTTAAAGAATATATGCCTCTATTTTAATATGGAAAGAGGAGAAAGACTATTAGGTCTATTCGCCTTTATTTACAAATTCAGCACAGTTGATTACTAATTTAGGTAAGCGAAAGAAAATACTAGAAACATCTAGGAAACTAGACTATGATTAAAAAAATAAAGCTCATAGGAGGTTCAACACATGACATTAAAAAAGGTAATGACAATCGCTGGTTCTGACACAAGCGGAGGCGCTGGCATTCAGGCAGATTTAAAAACATTCCAGGAGCTTGGTGTATATGGAATGACCGCTCTAACAACGATTGTAACTATGGATCCTAAAAATCATTGGCATCACCATGTGTTTCCTATCGCGATTGAAACGCTAGAAGCACAGCTTGAAACGATTCTTTCGGTAGGAATCGATGCAATGAAGACAGGCATGTTAGGTACAGTGGAAATCATTGAACTAGCTGCTAAGGTAATCGATGAAAACCAACTTCAAACCGTCGTTATTGATCCAGTTATGGTATGTAAAGGGGAAGACGAAGTATTGCACCCAGAAACTACGGATGCTCTTCGTGAAATCCTAGTACCACGAGCAACTGTTGTCACTCCAAATCTATTCGAAGCAAGTCAGCTGGCACAAACCGCTCCACTTCGTACGATTGAAGATATGAAGCAAGCAGCTGTAAAGATTCATGCCCTTGGTGCCAAGTATGTATTAATTAAGGGTGGAAGTAAGCTAAATCATGAAAAAGCCGTTGATGTTCTGTTTGATGGTGAAGAATTTACTCTACTAGAAAGTGAAAAAATTGACACCACTTACATTCATGGCGCAGGCTGCACATACTCTTCAGCTATTACTGCCGAGCTTGCAAAAGGTGCTTCCGTGAAGGACGCTGTTGCGACGGCAAAGGACTTCATTACAGCTGCAATCGCACATGGTTTTAAGTTAAATGAATATGTTGGACCAACGATGCACGGTGCGTACCGTACATTTGGTGCAAAAGTGAACGCATAAAATAGAAGCCGCTGGAGGTTCAATTCCAGCGGCTTTCATCTATTTTTATTCAAACATACGACCTAAATTCGCCATTTCAATCGCTGAAACCGCTGATTCCCAGCCTTTGTTTCCAGCCTTTGTTCCTGCTCTTTCAATCGCTTGTTCAATTGTATTCGTTGTTAACACACCGAAAATAACAGGAACTCCTGTGTTTAATGTGGTTGCCTGTACTCCTTTTGCTGCTTCATTACATACATAATCGAAGTGTGGAGTGGATCCGCGAATAACCGTTCCTAATGTGATTACTGCATCATATTTTTTGCTTTGGGCCATTTTTTGAGCGATTAGTGGAATTTCAAATGCACCTGGTACCCAAGCCACATCTACATCTTCGTCAGCCACACCGTGTCTTTTCAGAGCATCTTGTGCTCCGCTTAGCAATTTGCTTGTAATAAACTCATTGAAACGACCTACAACGATTCCAACCTTTAACCCACTGCCAACTAAATTCCCTTCAAAGCTTCTTCCCATAATTCATTCCTCCTAAAAGTGTAGTAAATGTCCTAATTTACTTTGTTTTGTTTTTAAATACTTTTCGTTCTCTTCTCTTGATTGCATTTGGATCGGCACACGATCGACAATTTCCAAGCCATACCCTTTTAATCCTTTGATTTTTCGAGGGTTGTTCGTTAACAGTCGAATTTGACTAATTCCTAAATCTTTTAAAATTTGAGCTCCAATCCCGTATTCTCTTAAATCGGCACCAAAGCCAAGCTTTTCGTTCGCTTCAACCGTATCGTAACCTTCCTCTTGCAGCTTATACGCTCTTAGCTTGTTCAACAGTCCCAGTCCTCGACCTTCTTGGCGCAAATACAGTAACACCCCTGCGCCTTCCTGCTCGATCTGACTTAAAGCAGAATGAAGTTGTGGACCACAGTCGCAGCGATACGATCCGAACACATCACCCGTTAAACATTCGGAGTGAACGCGAACAAGAACTGGTTTGCTAGGGTCAATGGTTCCTTTTACTAAAGCCACATGCTCTTTGCCATCGATCAAATTGGAATAACCTACCGCTCGGAATTGGCCAAACTCGGTAGGAAGCTCAATTTCCACTTCTCTTTGAATTAAGCGATCTTCGCGGTTACGATACTCGATCAAATCTTTAATCGTAATCATTTTAACATTTAACTTATCAGCAATCTCTTTTAACTGTGGAACACGTGCCATGCTCCCGTCTTCATTCATGATCTCGCAAATAACCCCTGCTGGTTTTGCTCCGGATAATATGGCCAAGTCAACAGCCGCCTCCGTATGACCCGTACGCTTAAGCACCCCGCCTTTTTTTGCAATGAGTGGAAAAATATGACCTGGGCGTTTAAAATCAGCTGCCTTAGATTCAGGGTTGAGCATTTGTAAGATGGTATCCGAACGCTCAAAGGCCGATATACCAGTCGTTGAGCTTTTATGATCAATACTAACGGTGAAGGCTGTCCCATGGGGATCGGTGTTTCTTGCCACCATCGGCATGAGCTCGAGCTTCTGAGCTAGCTCTTCTTCGATTGGAACACAGATTAACCCTCTTCCATGCGTGGCCATTAGATTGATGACCTCTGGAGTTGTTTTTTCCGCTAACGAAAGGAAATCCCCTTCGTTTTCTCGATCTTCATCATCACAGACGATGATTACTTTTCCATTCTTTAAGTCTTCCAATGCTTCTTCAATCGAATTAAACATGTCTTTTCCTCCTTATTTAAACCCATTTTCCTCTAGAAATTGAGTGGTGAGAGAAGAACTCTTTTGAATGGTTTGAGTGGATTGTTTGGATAAAAAGTGTGAAATGTACTTGCCAATCATATCGCACTCAATATTTACGATGTCCCCAGCCCCTTTTCGCCCGATTATCGTTTCTGATAACGTGTGTGGAATCAGCGAGAGAAGGAAACTCGTCTCTGACACACCAAAAACGGTTAAACTTGTCCCATCTACCGTAACGGACCCTTTTTCAATAATGTAGTGTAAGAGATCGCTCGCTGCTTCTATCTCGTAGTACACAGCGTTGGCAACTTCTCTCTTTTCTTTAATCACCCCAAGGCCATCCACATGCCCCGACACAAAATGACCACCAAACCGTCCGCCAGCTGCCATGGCCCTTTCCAGGTTGACATGGGAACCTGGTTCCACATCTCGTAAACTGGTTGCCTTAATCGTTTCTGGCATCACATCTACGGTAAATGCGTTAGACGTGAAAGAAGTAACCGTCAAACAAACCCCATTCACGGCGATACTGTCGCCAAGTTTTACATCCGCGAGAATATGATTGGCCTCAATCGTTAACACCGAAGATTGCCCTGTATTCTTTGTATTGGTTACAAGTCCAATTTCCTCAATAATCCCTGTAAACATATTTCTTGCCTCCTTCCTTGGTTAAGTTACTTATGCCGCTCGTTTTACCAGTTTCCTTCTTGTAGCATTTCCGAAAACCTCGGGAATCTCTCGTTAGACTGTATCAAAAGCTTATGACTCTTAAAGACAAAACTCTTCACCAACACAGGTCATAAACAAACTTTTATGACCTAGGCATACCTTTTTTCTTTCCATACGTGTCATAAACCATCGTTTATGACCTTTGAACCTAATTTTTACCTAGCAACCAGTCATAACCACACTTTTATAACCTGTTGCCACCATATTCCTTCGAAATGGAGTCATAAAAAAATAAAAACCCCGCACCAATAAAGGAACGGGGTCAGAAAAATGGCAATGTCAAATAAAGGTCTAAAAATGGGTACACTTCACCCATACACGTAAACCAGAATTTTTTTCCTTCTCCCATCCAGACTTTTACTGTCGGCTCTGGAGTTTCACCAGATCCACCGTTTGAATGAACACTCAAACGGGTCACGGACTAAGAAGCTCTTGCTTCATCACCGCCGGTTGGGAATTGCACCCGACCCCGAAGGAATACTATTTAAATTGCTCTCATTATACATAATCTTTTCGCAAAAGGAAACCTAAAACTCTTACCGACAGAATTTTGTTATAAAAACAACAATCCTACTTTTCGCTTTTCCCTCATGTTTTTAGTAAAATAAAGATTATTACATGCGTTAATGAAGTGAAGGAGGAAATAATATGGAGCTCGTTATAGTGGAAGAAGTTCAAAAAGAGCTAAACCGTCTTGCGAACCAAGATGTGTATATACATTTAGAAACGACAAATGGAGCGTATGCAACTCATAATGATGAATCCTTTTTTTCCTCAGGGGCATTTATTCGCAATGCACTGGTGAAATATGAGATTGGTCAAATCAAAGGAAATGGGCCTTACCGCATTGGCTTGAAGCTGAACATTGGCTGGGTTTATGCGGAAGGAATCACTCATTTTGAAGTAGATGATCAAAATAGATTATTAATGGCTGGACATGATTATCAAGGTAAACTAGCAGTTGCCTTCCAAATCAGTCCAACACCATTTGAGTAGAAAGGAGCGCATCATGGAAAAAGAACGTCAAATTTTAGTTATATTCCCTCACCCTGACGACGAGGCATTCGGCGTTTCAGGCACCCTTGCTTTGCATATCCAAAACGGGACACCTGTCACATATGCCTGCTTAACGCTTGGTGAAATGGGACGGAACTTAGGGAATCCACCGTTTGCAACAAGAGAGTCGCTCCCGCAAATTCGTAAAGTGGAACTTCAAAACGCAGCTCAGTCGATTGGAATCCAAGATTTACGTATGCTCGGATATCGCGATAAAACGGTAGAATTTGAAGATCCTGAAAGATTAGCGGATCATATGGGAGAAATTATTGCCGATGTGAACCCGTCATTAATCATCACGTTTTATCCAGGATATTCCGTACACCCTGACCACGATGCAACGGGGGCTGCGGTCGTGAAAGCCGTCGGTCGATTAGCTCCAGAAAAAAGACCTAAGCTTCACTGTGTAGCTTTTTCAAAAAACACATTGGATGAGCTCGGAGCACCAGATATCGTCAATGATGTCACAGCTGTATCTGATCAGAAAATTGCCACGATCAAGGCTCATGCGTCGCAAACGCAATTAATGATTCAAAATATGGCCGAAAAGCTTAAAGCAAATGATCCCGACATGATTGCTTGGGTAAATAACGAACGTTTCTGGACGTATAAATTTTAAATCTTCGCCCACAGGATTCCTAGCCTGCGGGCTCTTTCTTTATCTATGAACTTCTTCTGTCTCAAGTACTTCTTTTAACTTTTGTAATTGTCCGCCATCTTCATTTTTAATTATTTTAACTAACTGTTTTTTCGTAAGGAAGCTTAAAAAGCCTCCCGTTTTGACTTCGGCCTCCATCTCGACCTGGGTACCTTCCTCAATCGCCGAAAAAGTATAGTGATATAGGATTTCTACTCCATTGGATACGCTTTTTGAGGTAAAGGAAGTGGGTCGAGCGAACTCGGTAATGTGAACTTCCGCTTGAATACGCCTTCTTCTCACAAGCCTTGTTTCCAAGAATCGGCTTCCATGCCCAACTGGTCCAGTAGACAATTTCTCCATATCCGTCACAAACGGCAATAGTTCTGTAGCATGTTCTAGGTTTGATAGATAACTAAACACTTCTTCGATCGGTCGGTGAATGATCTCACTTACTCGAAAATCAGCCATTATTATGCACCTCGAGACGATTGTTTGTCCTTATTATACTAAAATCAAAGGAAAACCTCTGTCGAAAATATTCACAAAATCTCCCTTTTCATTTGAAAAAGTTTCGCTTATGATAGTAATGAGTGATTACTCACTTTTATTATAAGGAGGGATTCACATGAATCCAATCGTCCAAATTGAACAGGTGACAAAGCACTTTGGTAAGCAAGAAGTATTAAAAGGAATTGATTTAGATATTAACGAGGGAGAAATCTTCGGGTTGCTTGGTCCATCCGGCGCAGGGGAAACGACACTTGTGAAGCAGCTAGTGGGTCTTGAGCTGGAGGAATGAAGCGACGACTCTCGCTGGCAATCGCTCTTATCCATGAACCAAAGTTATTAATTTTAGATGAACCTACGGTGGGGATTGACCCTGTGCTTCGAAAAAGCATTTGGGATTCCTTTTATGAGCTAAAACAGCGTGGAGTAACCATTATTGTCACCACACATGTCATGGATGAGGCAGATAAATGCGAAAGATTAGGGATGATAAGGGACGGACACTTAATCGCTGTCGGTACTCCTCAAGCCCTAAAAGAAAGCATGAACAGTACGAGTCTTGAAGATGCCTTTTTGAGCTATGGAGGTGGGAACTGATGCGCGTCATGGCCCTTGTAAGAAGAATTTTAAAACAAATTGTTCGTGATAAACGAACGATGCTACTACTCATTATGGCTCCAATCCTTGTTTTAACGATGCTTCATCTCGTCTTTAATGGAGACAGCTACTCACCAAAGGTTGGTTTTGTCGACCTTCCCACTTCCCTTGTAGAACAGCTTGATGATCATGAAGCAACCATCAGCCTATACGAAACAACAAACGAAGCAAAGACTGCCTTAAAGGACCGAGACATCGATGGCTATGTGAGTATGTCAGGTACCTCTCTTCAGCTAACGTTAGAAGGTAGTGACCCGACCATCAACGGAGCGACGATGAAGTGGTTACAAGAGTCACTGAAGTCACTGCAGCCTGACTCTTCCGCTACCATGCTTAAAGTCAACTATCTTCACGGTTCAAGCGAAATGAGCCAGTTTGACTCGTTCGGACCCGTGTTGTTAGGATTTTTCATCTTCTTTTTCGTATTTCTGATTGCTGGAGTTTCCTTTTTACGTGAACGAACGACCGGAACACTTGAGAGACTGCTCTGTAGTCCCCTTCGAAAATGGGAAATCGTCGTTGGCTATGTGGTTGGGTTTGGAATTTTCACGATGATACAAGCGACCATTATTGCCTCCTATGCCATTTATGTTCTTGGAATGATGATGGAGGGTGCGTTCATTTATGTTCTTGTCATCACCTTACTTTTATCTCTGACCGCCTTAACACTCGGGGTCCTATTGTCGGCATTCGCTAACAATGAGTTACAAATGATTCAGTTTATTCCGCTTGTGATTGTTCCACACTACTTTTGTATAACGTCAAGTACGTGGAGATAATATTTTTTTTGTTATCAATACTATATTGTATTAATTTTATCCATATTTCCTGGACAAAATCTGGTTTACAATAGTCATATCCTATTTAAAGCAAAATAAAAAGGCTATTTTTTAAATAACCTAACTTCCCCTCTTTTTCTACAGTCGGGTCTTCTTTTATATTAACTTTCCCTTTTTTATTAATTATTAGTAGAAGCTAATGAATAAATTGTGACAAACTTATAGGGGAGCATACATTAATTTTTTCTATTGTATTCTTTTATTTCTTTTACAATATTATAAATAAGGATTAATTCATCTTTAGTTGAGTTTTCAAGGATAACGTTAAGTTTATTTATTACATCCTTTTTATCACCTTCACCCTCAATATCTATTGAATGATATTGGAAAAGGAAAAGAGGGGATATATTCAGCCCTACTAACAATTTCTCTAAAGTTTCCATTGAAATATTTCGTTCTCCTCTTTCAACTCCCCCAATATAAGAATCCTGTAGTCCTGCTAATTCAGCAAGTTGTTCCTGTGTTAAACCTTTTTGTTTCCTAATGGCCCTTATCCGCGAGCCTACAGTCAATAATAAATTAGACAAAATACTCACCTCTTATTTAACTGTAGACAAGAAAAATTCACTAATTAATATGTATGCATTCACTAGTGTTGTATTAATTTAATTTCACTATTTAAAAAACTCAAAATGTTCAATTTTATTATTTTATGCAAAGAAAAAGTCCTTTATAATGGATAGGTCAGGTGGTAATCCCGTCCAAATCCAATAA
>NZ_JBHLUU010000033.1:0-500 GCF_042433785.1 Robertmurraya beringensis
TTCACCCGAAACATTTCTAAAAGTAATAGAACGACTCGAATACATACGAGGAATGGAATTAGAAACGGTACAAATTAGTCATTTGCATCGCAATCGCCTGTTACAACTATCTCGCTTAGGCTCAAGATATGAGCCATATGCATTCCGTGACTTTCAAGAAAATAAGCGATATTCGATATTAACCGTCTATTTATTACATCTTACTCAAGAGTTAACGGATAAAGCTTTTGAAATTCATGATAGACAAATACTTAGTCTGTTATCAAAAGGCCGTAAGGCTCAAGAGGAAATTCAGAAACAAAACGGTAAAAAGCTGAATGAGAAAGTTATACACTTTACGAACATCGGACAAGCTTTAATCAAAGCAAAACATGAAAAATTAGACGTTTTTGAGGTTTTAGAATCCGTTATCGAATGGAATTCTTTTGTCTCTTCGGTCGAAGAAGCTCAGGAGCTTGCACGCCCTGCCGACTATGATTATTTAGACTTACTGCAAAAAC
>NZ_JBHLUU010000034.1:0-506 GCF_042433785.1 Robertmurraya beringensis
CCTTGCATTGATACTGACCTTTATCTCCATTGTTGGCATAAAGATAATCCGATGGAGCACCACACTTTGGACAGTTCATGGCTTTAGGTACGGAAACTTTTGCATTCTTACGCCTTTGAACAGGTTTAAGTGGTTTCCCGTTCTTCTCTAGATATTCACTAAGAAGAACTCGATAATCAAGCTGTTCCAGAACTTCAATGACCGGAAGGTCGTCCACTTGAAGTTTTCGATATGGTTTATTTACGGGCTGTTCAGTAGGCTTATCAAACATACTCTTACCAATCAATAAAGTAAGCAATGTTCGAATGAGTTGTTCTTGATAGTTTATAAAAGTTAATAAATAGGTTATAATTTGAGGGTACAAATTGTCACTTCCTTTTCTAGGTTGTTGAGAGTGTCGTAACCTCAATTATCCTTAGAATTCAGGGGGTGGCAATTTTTTTGCTTATAAAGCCCTCTTAGATAGGATTTAATAACCTATTTACTATAAAAGTTTTGACAATACG
>NZ_JBHLUU010000035.1:0-516 GCF_042433785.1 Robertmurraya beringensis
ATATTATGTGAATCTATTCCAATACATGGGTACGCTACGCGGTCACTACTGGGTAATAGTGGTAAGTAGTGTTAGGGAATTATTTGATGCACAATGGATCTCTGCGTAACTTATGATGACGTACCCTCCCATGTCTCTGGGCATCAATGTGCCTACATTCCTTCGTTCGGTCTAGTCATAAGGCAGAGGCTAGCGAAGCTCCTTTAGGGACTCAAGGTCGAATGGAAAAAATATTGCCAGCTTCTCCGTGTCATCCTATTGTCTAGGTCTTTTAAGGGGATGTAGAACTTTACATAGCCTCTGCGAGACTAGGAATATCCTTCATCATTCGCTGTGCGTCAAACGCTTTGTGCTTTGTACAGATTCCATGTAACACTTTTAATAGTTTTCCGCATAGTACCACGATGGATTGCTTCTTGCGTAACGGATTTTCCTTACGGTTTGTGTAATACTCATGTAGTTTTCTAAAAGCTTCATTATGGCGAATCATCGGCATCATCACCCGGAAAAGGAGGG
>NZ_JBHLUU010000036.1:0-535 GCF_042433785.1 Robertmurraya beringensis
CCTATCTGCATTCTCATACCATCGGACGAGGATGTTGTACCGTCTCCCCAATAGGAGGACAATTGCAATTTGTGATGAAAATTTACTAATACGGCTTGGGCTTTATTCATTGCATCTTCATACATGCGCCATTGTGATACATTGGCCAATTGCTTATATGTAAGTCCGGGTGTTGCTTCAGCCATTTTGCTTAAACCAATATTCATTCCCATTCCTAAAAGAGCAGCCATAATAATAATTGTTTCTTCTTTATCCGGTTTTCGATTATTGGAAGCATGAATAAATTGCTCATGAAATCCTGTTATATAAGCAATATCCATCAGTAAATCGGTTAATTTTATTCTTGGTAGCATCTGATACAGGCTTGCACTAAATTTTTTTGCTTCTTCTGGAACATCTTTTTCTAAGCGTGCAATTGACAGCTTTCCTTTTTCAAGAGAAACCCCGTCTAACTTGTTGGAATTGGTAGCTAACCACTTTAACCTTTTGTTAAGGCTGCTGGTTCTCTCCGTCATATAATCCTCGAATGATAAAC
>NZ_JBHLUU010000038.1:0-572 GCF_042433785.1 Robertmurraya beringensis
CAATAATGGATGAACCACTAGCCACGATTGGACGAAGTCGGGCTTGGCTACATACTGAATTAGAAAAACTAGGGGTAACGATTGAAAATGTATTTCTGGGACAGGTTAATTCTTACGGAGAGTTAACGATTGATCTGTTTGACGATAAATTACAAGTCGCACCCCCTCAAGAAAGACCCTTAATTCTTTCAACCTTGAAAAAATGTCAAGCAGACTTAGACCTATTTGCTCTTGGAACGGAATCAAAAGACGCCAAACAAATGTATAGGTTAAACAGTGAAAAATTACAAGAAGCCATTGATAAAGTGACCCCTATTTTAAAAGGATAAGGATTTAGCTTAGATTCATACATGACGAAAAAAAGATACCATTTTTAATTGAAATAAGTTTAAAAACCTTAGTCCAATTTCGGACTAAGGTGAATTTTTTTACGAGGTGTTAGAAGTGTCTATTTTTTTAGTTAAAGTTATTTTTATCTATATTGTGTTTATTGTAGCAGTAAAAATTTTAGGGAAATCAGCTCTAGCCCAACTTACCCCTCATGATTTTGGAGCGATTCTTTTTTTATCTTA
>NZ_JBHLUU010000039.1:0-584 GCF_042433785.1 Robertmurraya beringensis
ATCGGGGTGGGAGACAGTGTCAGGTGGGCAGTTTGACTGGGGCGGTCGCCTCCTAAAAAGTAACGGAGGCGCCCAAAGGTTCCCTCAGAATGGTTGGAAATCATTCGTAGAGTGTAAAGGCACAAGGGAGCTTGACTGCGAGACCTACAAGTCGAGCAGGGACGAAAGTCGGGCTTAGTGATCCGGTGGTTCCGCATGGAAGGGCCATCGCTCAACGGATAAAAGCTACCCCGGGGATAACAGGCTTATCTCCCCCAAGAGTCCACATCGACGGGGAGGTTTGGCACCTCGATGTCGGCTCATCGCATCCTGGGGCTGTAGTCGGTCCCAAGGGTTGGGCTGTTCGCCCATTAAAGCGGTACGCGAGCTGGGTTCAGAACGTCGTGAGACAGTTCGGTCCCTATCCGTCGTGGGCGTAGGAAATTTGAGAGGAGCTGTCCTTAGTACGAGAGGACCGGGATGGACGCACCGCTGGTGTACCAGTTGTCTTGCCAAAGGCATCGCTGGGTAGCTATGTGCGGAAGGGATAAGTGCTGAAAGCATCTAAGCATGAAGCCCCCCTCAAGATGAGATTTCCCATAGCG
>NZ_JBHLUU010000004.1:0-2673 GCF_042433785.1 Robertmurraya beringensis
GACCGGTTGTTAAAAATTGCATTAAGGCCTTTTTAACCGGTGGACTTATTTGTTTGATTGGTCAGCTTATTTCAGACTTTTACATTTATTATTTCGATTTTACTGAGCAAACGGCCGGAAATCCGACGGTGGGTACGTTAATTTTTATTACAATGCTTCTTACTGGTTTTGGCGTATATGATCGAATGGCCCAATTTGGTGGGGCTGGAACAGCTGTACCTGTAACAGGTTTTGGCAATGCGGTTATATCGCCTGCCATTGAGCATCGAACCGAAGGATTTGTACTGGGCGTAGGTGGCAACATGTTTAAATTAGCGGGGGCGGTTATTTTATTTGGTGTTTTTTCTGCTTTTGTCATTGCCTTAATTAAAACCACTTTAATCCAGTGGGGTGGTTTATAATGCTAGCAGGTCATCGTACATGGATCTTCGAACAAAAGCCTGTCATTATCTCCACTGGAACCGTTGGTGGACCATTTGAAGCCAATGGTGCTATCCCAGATGATTTCGATACTCTTCATGCTGATTTATGGCTTGGGCAGGATTCCTATGAGAAAGCACATAAAATCCTTTTTGAAGAGGCTTGCCAAAAAGCCATGGAAAAAGGGGGCATACAAAAGGATCAAGTTCAATTTATCCTAGCTGGGGACTTAATCAATCAAATCACCCCAACAAGTTTCGCTAGCAGAACGATTGGAGCGCCTTATTTTGGCTTATTCGGTGCTTGCTCTACCTCGATGGAAGGACTGGCTCTAGGTGCTTATATTGTAAATACAAAAGGAGCGAAATATTTGTTAACAGGAGCTTCCAGTCATGATACAGCTGTTGAAAAACAATTTCGGTATCCAACTGAGTATGGTGGACAAAAGCCACCTACGGCACAATGGACGGTTACTGGTGCAGGTGCAGCCCTATTAAGTGATACTGGGGAAGGACCTCATGTCACATCTGCCACAATTGGTCGTGTAATCGATATGGGATTGACAGATCCATTTAACATGGGAGGAGCTATGGCGCCAGCTGCGGTTGATACCATTGAAGCCCATTTAAAGGAACGAAATGTTGAGCCATCTTATTACGATTTAATTGTAACCGGTGACCTTGGCCAAATCGGACAGGAAGTGTCCATGGATCTATTTAAAAAGCATGGAACTCCTATTAGTGAAGAACAATACCAAGATTGTGGCCTTATGATTTATCGGGAAGGACAACCCGTTCTTGCAGGGGCAAGCGGTGCAGGCTGTTCAGCAACGGTAGTTTATGGGCATTTATTAAACCGCATGAAAAAAGGTGAATTTAAACGAATGTTAGTTGTGGCTACAGGTGCTTTGCTTTCACCGTTGTCCTTTCAGCAAAATGAAACAATTCCTTGTATCGCCCATGCAGTGTCAATTGAATACGGAGGTGAACAATTAACATGATCTATTTTTGGGCTTTTGTCGTAGGCGGTTTAATTTGTATCATTGGGCAAATTATGTTTGATGTATTTAAATTGACACCAGGTCATACCTTAAGTGCTCTTGTAGTGATTGGGGCGCTTTTAGATGGATTTGGACTATACGAGCCTTTGATTGATTTTGCTGGGGCAGGGGCTACCGTTCCGATTACAAGTTTTGGGAATTCGCTTGTTCATGGTGCGATGCAGGAAGCAGAAAAACATGGGTTAGTTGGTGTACTGACAGGAATGTTTGAAGTAACTAGTTCTGGTATTTCAGCTGCCATTGTTTTCGGCATGATAGGAGCTTTAATTTTTAAGCCAAAAGGATAAGGAGAATTAGGATGACAGTAGGATCAGATGTTAAACAGTGTTTTGCCAGTCTAAAAGGGGTAGAAGCAAGTCTCTCAAGTTTAGCATTACGGACTCTTGATGATGAATCGAAGCGAACTTTGCATGAGGCTATGATGGTAGTACACGAAGTAACAAAAGATTTAAAAAAAAGAGTAGGAGAACTAGAAGGAGAGGAACTTCAGTACAAAGGTTTCTAGAAAAACTATATTTACAGGGGGTGTAAGCAGTGCCTGAATGGTTAGAGATAACTGTACGCTCAGCATTATTTGTTGCTGTTTTATTTTTCATTACAAAATGGTTAGGGAAAAAGCAAATTTCAGAACTATCTTTCTTTGAATATGTCACCGGTATTTCTATTGGAAGTATTGGTGCAGAAGTGGCTATGGGACTTGAACGGAACATTTTTCACGGAATTATTGGAATTGTCATTTTTGCGGCTATTCCCTTTTTCGCTGGTTTAATTTCATTAAAAAGTAAACGTTTTCGCAATTTTATAGAAGGAAAAGCAACTGTATTTATCAAAGATGGGAAGATTATGGAAGATAATTTAAAAAAGGAAAGATATACGACAGATGAACTGTTAGAGCTACTTCGCAGGAAGGATGTCTTTCAAGTCTCTGATGTAGAATTTGCTGCTTTAGAGGCAACAGGTGATTTATCTGTGATGCTAAAGAAAGAAAATCAACCTTTAACAGCAAAGGATATAAACTTGAAGGTTGCTTCAATCAAGGAGCCTCAGACCATTATTATGGATGGTACAATAATGGATGAACCACTAGCCACGATTGGACGAAGTCGGGCTTGGCTACATACTGAATTAGAAAAACTAGGGGTAACGATTGAAAATGTATTTCTGGGACAGGTTAATTCTTACGGAGAGTTAAC
>NZ_JBHLUU010000040.1:0-628 GCF_042433785.1 Robertmurraya beringensis
CACTAGTGTTGCATTAATTTAATTTCACTATTAAAAATACTCAAAATGTTCAACTTTATTATATTGTGCAAAGAAAAAGTCCTTTATAATGGATAAGTCAGGTGGTAACCCGTCCAAATCCACTAAAAAGGACACATCTCATGGACAAGATTACACGAAAAACTTCATTTGGACAATGGTTTTCACCAATTAATATTCAATTATTTGAAGAACAGGTGAAAACGATGAAATTAGATTACTATACGAAAAAATTAACGACAGAGTCTTTCCTAAAATTACTACTTTTTGCCCAGCTAGAAGAAATCGAAAGCCTGCATGCGCTAGGTGATTGTCTATTCGATGACCAACTTCAAAAAGGGATTGACCTTGATTCGATCAGTATTTCTCAGCTGTCACGGCGATTAAATGGCATGAACCCAGATCTATTTCAAAGGCTTTTCCTTGATTTGGTCGTACAAATTCATGCCAAGACACACTATACGAAACTGGTCATGCCGTTAAAAATCATTGATTCAAGCACATTGCCACTTAATTTGACCAATCATAAATGGGCAAAGTTCCGTAAGACAAAAGCCGGTGTGAAGTTGCATCTACGCCTTGTGTTTATGGAAAAAGGTGCGTCCTATCC
>NZ_JBHLUU010000041.1:0-646 GCF_042433785.1 Robertmurraya beringensis
ATAACAAAACAGTTCCTTTTTATGTATTAGACAAACCTTAATACGGCGACAAATGCATGCGTTTATCTTTGTTATTACATTTTCAATGTTAAATACCCATAAATAGGATGATTAAGAGGGAAAAACTTGAAACTTTGGGATAATATCCGAAAAACGGGAAAAATATTAGTCCTTTCAGGAAATACAATCATCTTATTTTATAAAGGTAGGGGTGTAAAAGAAATTGAAGTTGAGAAAAGAAAAAATGAAAAGTTATAAGAGCTATTGCTGTCAACAAGAAATAGAAGAAATGATGGGGATATGGAAAAGGGGTTATTATCGAAAAAATGGAGCTATACGTCAAAAATAATTTAGATTTAAATTTCCCAAAAATCATTGAATAAAAAATTCTCCATAAAGCAATATAAAAGAGTAAAAAAAAATTCAAGGAGGAAATTATCATGACAGTAATAAATGACGTTAAAACAGCTCTAGCAGGATTGAAAAGTGCTCAAGCAAGTTTTGAAACATTTGCTCTTGGTACAGATAATCAACAAGCTAAGCAACTTTACCAAGATGCAGCTAAGCAAACCCAATCCGTTGTAGACAGCATTGAACCACGTGTTCAACAAATCGAACAAGAAGAACCTCAATACAAACAACAGTA
>NZ_JBHLUU010000042.1:0-647 GCF_042433785.1 Robertmurraya beringensis
ATAACAAAACAGTTCCTTTTTATGTATTAGACAAACCTTAATACGGCGACAAATGCATGCGTTTATCTTTGTTATTACATTTTCAATGTTAAATACCCATAAATAGGATGATTAAGAGGGAAAAACTCTTGAAACTTTGGGATAATATCCAAAAAATGGAAAAAATATTAGTCCTTTCAGGAAATACAATCATCTTATTTTATAAAGGTAGGGGTGTAAAAGAAATTGAAGTTGAGAAAAAAAAATGAAAAGTTATAAGAGCTATTGCTGTCAACGAGAAATAGAAGAAATGATGGGGATATGGAAAAGGGGTTATTATCGGAAAAATGGAGCTATACGTCAAAAATAATTTAGATTTAAATTTCCCAAAAATCATTGAATAAAAAATTCTCCATAAAGCAATATAAAAGAGTAAAAAAAAAATTCAAGGAGGAAATTATCATGACAGTAATAAATGACGTTAAAACAGCTCTAGCAGGATTGAAAAGTGCTCAAGCAAGTTTTGAAACATTTGCTCTTAGTACAGATAATCAACAAGCTAAGCAACTTTACCAAGATGCAGCTAAGCAAACCCAATCCGTTGTAGACAGCATTGAACCACGTGTTCAACAAATCGAACAAGAAGAACCTCAATACAAACAACAGTA
>NZ_JBHLUU010000043.1:0-681 GCF_042433785.1 Robertmurraya beringensis
AGGATTTTATCATGTTCGCCTTATGCCCAGCTTGGATACGCATGGCGAATGGAATCCGGTTTTCCACCCAATGGTCCATTTTTTTGTAATCCACATAGCCACGGTCCATCACATGGGTCGCATGAGGGTCTACCACGAGATTAAGCATGACTTCACGATCATCCACATTACCTGTAGAAGGAATGACCATGTCGGGATAAGCTGTGCCGGGATCGGTTATCACAATCCGAGTATGTAGCTTCACGCAATTACTATGCTTTGTAAAATACGTCCATTTTCCTAGTGTAGGTCCAAGAAGCAGAGAAGAGGAATCTACGAGATGCAGACGGCCCAAAGAAGGGATCCCTTTTCTGTTACTCGTCAATTTATTCAACTGGGTAACAGCATCAAGAAATAACTGCCGTGGCAGGACCGAAGGTAAGGCATTGACTCGACGACTTAGTTGAGATGCACTTATACTAGTGAGGCCAAACAGTTCTTCTGTACCATCCATGGCACGAATACGTTCTTCTGTTTCCTCGTAGGATTTCCAATTTCCTAGTTGCATAGCGACACAAATCCTCATTAAATTAGCGGTGGTCAGTTTTTTTACTCCGTTGTCTAAGGACGAACCCTTAAATTTTTCAAATGGTAAGAAAGAAAGGCATTTACTAAATACAGTTTGATTTGATATGATGTTAT
>NZ_JBHLUU010000044.1:0-718 GCF_042433785.1 Robertmurraya beringensis
TAACCTCTCTTAGTCTTACTCGAACCTTATAACTAGAAACGATTGCTTTTCCTTTTTGGTTAACCTTCATTTAGACTAGTGGCTATCCCTTAGCGTTTATTAGACGCTTCATAGGTACTGTGCCACCACCTTCATCTGCTCAAAATAGGTTATATAAGGGCTAATATCACCATTACTTTCCCTTTACCATTTCATCAGGGGTAAACCCTCCATGTAGCAGATTTACCACGTTCCATTATTCCTACCTGTACATAAATCCTTAGATTTCTTCTTTAGTCCTGTGACCTTAAAAGTGCCTGTAACACAGTATGGATTTTCATATCTCAAATTCTTACTCATCCACAGTCACCACTCAAATTGAGTGCCTAAGCATTTCTACTTAGTTATGTTATAGAACCGTACATTCGAAGATTCGTCAGTTCAAACCAGACATCGAAGGTTTGATGAACATTCTAATCATAGACTTTTTATAGACTCCCGGCCTATCAGTCACACTCTCCACCTCTGGGCAGCTTTCGTCAACTTTATTTGTTACGGTGACCTTCAACCGACTTCACCGAGCTTCATACAGTTTGATTTTTACCAATCAACTTGCATGTCGGAGTATTAGAGGAAGCCCTTCGTAGCGTTACCTACTCATTTGACTTCTTGGAATAATAGTTCTACTAACGTAATAGTTAGTGCCTAACCTTTTCAGTTAGGAACGTGTCGCACTTGA
>NZ_JBHLUU010000045.1:0-774 GCF_042433785.1 Robertmurraya beringensis
CACTAGTGTTGCATAAATAATTTCGTAATTTTCAGTTTAATTATATTCTCTATTTAGAGCCAAAAAAGTAAATACCCAACAAAGGTGGCTCCATCCATTTGGAAATTTATTTACAATTAGACCTGTGTGACGACGACAACTTTCTTATCAAGGAATGGCTTTTCCTTCAATTTTTCGGAGCCAAATATGGGCTGGTTTCCAAAGGGCAGCCCGTAGATAACGGCTAATTTTTAAGGTTTTTCGCTTACTATTTGTCTCAAGTTGAACAAGAACATGTAGGCAAAAAACGATAAGTGCGATAAACACTTGATTTTGAATGGCCCATTCGCTTTGTCCGTAGAACTTTTTGATGCTAAGGTGCTGTTTGATCCATTTAAAAAACAACTCAATGGCCCACCTTGATTTATACATCTCTGAAATTTCTTCAGCGTTCAAATCAAAGCGATTGGTGATTAAATGGAGTTCATTTCCTTTGGAATCAAGCACTTTTAGAAGGCGAAAGTAATTTTCAGCACGGTTTTGGGTTGTACCAATCAGGACCATTTGATCTGATAAAACAGCGGAATCCTCGGGTAGTTTAAAATCATAAACCTCCCGTATAACGGCGTTTTTTCTTAGCCTTGATAGAAAAAAGTAACCATCATCTGTCATGCGATCAAAGCGCTCGTAGTCTAGATAGCCACGGTCAAACACATACATGCATTCCTTGTCATCGACCATGATTTCAAGTTGACCACGATCATGTTCGTTTGCCGTTGTTATGACTGCTTTTTC
>NZ_JBHLUU010000046.1:0-780 GCF_042433785.1 Robertmurraya beringensis
CCATATGGCACCTCCTAGATTTTAATAAATCTATTGTGAGGTGTTATGGAAAGAAATAAACGTATATTTCAATTCAAATAGGGCATATACACTTATTTCTTACCATAAACAAAAACTTTCCATAATTCCCCTTATGAAAAGCTTTGCATAAGGGCAAGTCACATTTAGCAACAGGATTAGGGAGAAGAGCTTGTGAAATGGGCTATGAGGTGAGATTCTATCGTGTATCTCTCCTCATAGAGCAATTAGAACAGGCACTAAAGCAGGATAAGTTACCATCCTTTAGAAAAAGGTTTGAGAAGGTAGACTTAATTATACTTGATGAGATGGGTTATCTACCTTTTAGTAAAGAAGGTTCCGAATTATTGTTTCAGTTAATTGCCGATTGGTATGAACAAAAAAGCTTAATTATTACTTCAAATCTAGAATTTAGCCAGTGGAATCGGATTTTTATTGACTCAAGGCTGACAGCTGCTTTAGTAGATCGGTTGATCCATCACGCACATGTATTAACGTTCAATGGAGGAAGTTACAGGCTATCAAACGCATTATCTAAGGCTAGGTAGTTATATAGATTGGGTGGCAAAACTTTGCAAAAAATCTTGCGCAGTTATGCACTTTTTTCTTGCAAAATACAATAACTATTCACTAAGTGTAACCGTCAAGTAGAAATCAACAGTTTTTCACAAATAAGTTTGAACAGTTTTCACCAAATAAGATTAAACACTTTGATTATCAAATAAGACCTTTCGATATTTCATTCTTATACTGTCTTGATCC
>NZ_JBHLUU010000047.1:0-845 GCF_042433785.1 Robertmurraya beringensis
TTATTATCAAAAGAAGCTCAATGGGATGACTTCAAAAGAAAAGAAAAGGTTCAAAAAGGACCCTCAAGCATTTAAATTGAGATACATTTTCCGTCAGTTTTATATCGATTTCCAGCCGTTATCCAAGGAATCACCAGAACTGCCGGCCGTGGACTTATCAAAGATTTATGCATCCCCACATACATTAGGATTGATCCTAACCTATCATGTAAACTATGGCCTTTCGGCCCGTAAAACAGCTGCGATTATGCAGGACGTACACGGAGTGATGATTTCACATCAGACTGTATTGAACTACGAAAATAGCGTAGCTTTATTACTTAAACCTTATGTGGATCACTATCCCTATGAACTTTCAGACCAATTCTGCGGTGATGAAACGTATATCAGAGTAAACGGTCGATGGCATTATTTATTTTTCTTTTTTGACGCCGTGAAAAAGATTATTCTTTCGTATCCGGTGTCGCCTAATCGAGACACAGCAACAGCCATTCGAGCAATTGATGAGGTCTTAATCAAGATGAAAGAGATTCCAGAAAATCTGACCTTTGTGGTAGACGGGAATCCAATCTATCTTTTAGCCCAACATTTCTTCGCTCAACATGGGATTTCATTCGATGTGAAGCAGGTCATTGGATTAACCAATGAGGACCCTGTTTCGACCGAATATAGACCACTGAAACAAATAATTGAGAGACTTAACCGCACCTTTAAGGGCAATTATCGCTCCACTCATGGATTCGGCTCTGAACATGGTTCCATTTCATACGTCACCTTATTTACGGCCTACTTTAACTTTTTGCGTCCGCATGCCGCCTTAGAAGGAAAAGTGCCCGTAGTGAATC
>NZ_JBHLUU010000048.1:0-849 GCF_042433785.1 Robertmurraya beringensis
GAACAGATTAAAGAATTTCTACTAGAAGAGATTGCCGGTGATTGCTATAACTATGGTTATCGCAAACTCACTAAGGTCTTAAGGCGAAAATACAAACTTAAAATTAACAAGAAAAAAGTATACCGGATTTGTAAAGAATTGGGCATCTTACGCCCACAGCGCCAAAAGAAAGTCTCATACCCTAGGAAACTAGCAAGAAATCGCATTATTACAAGATCTAATCAGCTATGGGAAGCTGACATTAAATATGGCTTTATCGAAGGTGAGGATCGCTTTTTCTTTGTCATGTCCATCATCGATGTTTATGACAGGGGCATCATTACCTATCATATGGGATTAAGCTGCACTGGAGATGATGTCAAACAGACACTGAAAAGGGCATTATTAAAACGCCAACAATATGATGAATTGGAAAAACCTGTAATCCGAACAGACAATGGACCGCAGTTTATTTCCCATACTTTTGAAAAGTTTTGTGAAGATTCCAAAATTGAGCACGAAAGAATTCCACCAAGAACACCAAATATGAATGCTCATATTGAGTCTTTCCATCGCATTTTTGAGGACGATTGCCTATCCAGATGGCAGTTTGAAACCTACACAGAAGCATATCAAGAAGTCATGAATTTTATGGAGTTCTACAACGAGAGACGTATGCATTCTAGTATACTAGATTTGTCACCAAAGGAATTCTATCAAAAACAAGATTCATTGGTGATCAAGGAGGTTCGGGTGTAATGGATGTATTCATTCAAAGCATCAGCTTGATTTGGAGTGGCGGGCATGATAGCCTCGTTCGGCGATGCCAATGTTGTAAAACAGCTGGCTTCTTGGCAGGAGAATCATGCC
>NZ_JBHLUU010000049.1:0-905 GCF_042433785.1 Robertmurraya beringensis
AGTAATAATGGTAAACGTTATACAAAGGAAGAGAAAGCATCAATTATTAAGAGAATGATGCCCCCCACTAATGAATCGGTTGGCCAATTAAGTGAAGAGTTGGGCATTACTGAACCCACGCTTTACAAGTGGAGAAAAGAGGCTAGATCATCTGGAAACCCCACACCCGGAGATGGACAAAGTTCTGAACACTGGAGCAGTGAAGATAAGTTTCTCATAGTTATGGAAACATACTCAATGAATGGTGCGGAGCTAGCGGAGTATTGTCGAAAAAAGGGACTTTATAAAGAACAGATTGACGCATGGCGAGATTCATGCCTTAATGCAAATGGGCGAGAATCTAGTCAAACAAAGCAGTTAAATCAAGAATTAAAAGAGGAGAAAAAGCGAGGAAAGGCATTAGAGAAAGATTTGCGTAAAAAAGAAAAAGCATTGGCAGAAGCTGCAGCCTTATTACTATTAAGAAAAAAGGCCCAAGCGATCTGGGGGGACCAAGAGGACGAATGATCAGCCCGTCAGATCGCGCACTAGCAGTAGAACTCATCCAAGAAGCAAACCAAAATGGTGCGCGATTAGCCCCGGCGTGTAAAGAATTGAACATTAGCGTTCGCACCTATGAACGCTGGATTTCAGAAGGTGGAATCAAGGAGGATCAACGCCCTATTGCGTTACGTCCAGAGCCAAAAAATAAATTAACGATAGAGGAAAAACAAGAGATACTGGAGGTTGTTAAAAAAGAGGAATTTGTAGACCTACCGCCTACTCAAATCGTGCCAAAATTAGCAGATCAATGCATTTATATCGCCTCCGAATCTAGCTTTTATAGAGTTCTTCGTGAGCATAAAATGCAAAATCATCGGGGAAGAAGCAAAAAGCCCGAGGGTAGATTACCAGAAAGTCATTTA